>CAZZDZ010000013.1:0-38700 GCA_964652675.1 uncultured Pirellulaceae bacterium | reverse complement strand
GATCCCTTGAAATCACCGCGTCCTATTCACCCGCCCGTACCGCCGATGGAGCCGTCATGTTGGTCCGCGATGGCGACGTCGACATCGATTTTCCCGGCAAACGCAAACTCTCGATTGCCCAAGCGGGCATGAAGGCACCGATCAAAAAGAACTTTGCCAACGTCTTTCCTGAGACGTTGATGCATCAACCAATCACCGTCCCAATGACCGTCAAATCAGACGCATTTCGCGGTCGCGTCTACCGACCAAGGAACGTGACGGCAGAAAACGGTTGGTTTACCGTTGTATTGCAATAGCCAACAAACGGTTCATGATCGCTTGGCCGTACAATCCAAAACAGCGCTGTTCAGCTAGTCGTACGAACGCCAGCGTTTGTTGATGATCAATCGAGCGCCGCGTCGGAAAGTGATGAACGACCAGGCCCAACTGAGCACGACGAAAATTCGATTGCGAAATCCAGTCAAAAAGTAAATGTGAACCACTAGCCAGACGACCCACGCGAAGATCCCGGTGAGTTTAAACTTGCCAACTTCGGTGATCGCTCGCGACCGCCCGATGGTTGCCATTTGACCTTTGTCGTTATAACGAAACTCGCCTCGCGGTTTGCCATCCAATTCGTTACGAATCGTATCGGCAATGAAACGCCCTTGCTGGGCAGCCGCCGGAGCTACGCCGGGCAATTGACGCTGCGTTTGGGGGTCGATGAAAGCACATTGGTCGCCTGCGATAAAGACATTGGCATGTCCCGCAATCGCCAGGTCCATGCCTACTTGGATACGGCCAGCTCGATCGCATTGAAACCCAGATTTGGTTCCTAGCGACGACGCCTTTACACCTGCTGCCCAAAGTACCGTGGCGGCAAGAATTGTCTCACCCGAAATGACCACCCCATTTTGGTCGATGTTCGTCACGCTGCTGTTGGTCCACACTTGAACGCCAAGTGATTCCAAGTCGCGCGTGGCTCGCGCCGTCAGCGACTCGGCAAACATCGGCAAAATACGCGGACCTGCTTCGACCAAAATGATTCGCGATAACTTTGCATCGATATTGCGAAAGTCTTTGGCCAAGGTAAATCGGCTCATTTCGCCAATCGCGCCGGCCAATTCGACGCCTGTTGGGCCACCACCAACGACCACAAACGTAAGCAGCTTGCGGCGCTCATCGGCGGACTCAGTGACCTCGGCGGTTTCAAAGGCGGACAGAACACGCCGGCGAATCTCGGTTGCCTGTTCAATGGTTTTAAGTCCTGGGGCGTGTTCTTCCCATTCTTCGTGGCCAAAGTAGCTGTGCATGGCACCGCAGGCGAGCAGCAAATAATCGTAGTGGAGGTCTTCGCCGTTTGTCAGCACCTTGTTGTTTTCAGCGTCGACTTGAGTGACTTCGCTTTTGATCACCCGAATGTTGTCGTACCGCGAAAGGATAGATCGAATCGGCGCGGCGATATCTGCTGGACTCAGGCCCGCCATCGCAACTTGGTACAGCAGAGGCTGAAAAAGATGATGATTGCGGCGATCAATTAACGTAACGTCGATGTCTGGACGACCTGCCAACCGTTTGGCTGCATTCAAACCCGCAAAGCCACCTCCAACGATGACGACATGTTTCTTATTCATGTTCAGAGCGTTGCGTTTCGACGATCTGCTCGCCGACCCCGAATTGTGCTGCCAGCATCGTTTGTATTCGATGCGACCATCGTAAAGACACGCTAGCCAGCCCCATCATACCGCAACCAGCCAGGTTGTAACGTGGCTTGAATGGTTTGAGTGCTGTCAAACGGTTGATTTACTCGGTGATGATCGTCCGAAAACTGGCGGCAATGGTCTCGAAGATCTCGATTAACTGATCCCCTGATTCGGCGTGAAAGTGCCTGCCATCGCCGATTTCCGCGACGGCTTGCATTTCACTTTGGTCCCCGGCCGCGAATGTGACGGTGTTGATAATGACGCGTGGATGGTTGTCTTTGATTTCCCTCGCAGCCGACTCAGGATTTCTCCCTCTTTTGTTCTCGCCGTCGGAAAAAACAATGATCGTTGGTACCGCGTCAGGCCGTGCTCGATCGTCAAGAAGCGTTTGAATGCCTTCCAACATCCCGACTCCAATTGCGGTCGATCCACCTGGTACCATCGAGTCAATGCTATTGATCGCTTCACTAACATCGCTGGTCAGTGGAACGTCTTGTCGACCTGAGCTGGCAAACGAGCTGACCGAAACCAGTTCTGTTTGGTCGCTGTCTTCTAAGATGTTGAAGAACGCTTCGCTCGCTTCTTCTAACAGCGCCCACCTGGAATGATCGGGTCCACCGATTCCGGTACGGTAATTCGTATTAAGAGTGATCGCGTATTGTTTCAGGTCGCCAGAGAGGAGGTCGATCACTTTTTGCGAGTACTGGCGGTCAGCGAGTGCTAGTCTTGCGAGTGATTGAATCGGCTGATAGTCGGCAACCGCATCAATGTATTCGGAATTTGAAATCCCATTGGATCCGTCCTCATACAGTGCTGTTATCGTTTCGTACAATTCGTCTTCGTCTTGGTAATAGGCCATCGAACCGGACCGGTCAACGACTAACGCAATGTCTCGGTCTATTTGCGTGGCCACCGATGTGGCCGAAAGCTGAAAGGTTTCGGTGTTGCCAATTGCGAACAGAAGTTGATCGTCCAGTGACGCGTTGACGCGGATTCCTGTCGCGCTGATTGCATCGTCATTGCTGCCTAGTGGTGAAAAGACAAAACGACCGTCGCTTTCAATACGATGGGATGAACCAAATACGATTTCAGAAGAATTGCTGGACGCATCCAGTGAAAGACCATTTCCATTGACCTTGTTCAGCAACGCTGCCTGTTGCGCGAAACCTCGCGCGATATCTTCGTCTTGATGTTCGCTCCATGCTCGTCCACCAGCTCGAGCTGCGGCATCCGTTGCGATTTTTAATTCTGTCCGTGCCAATTGCATTGATGCAAGATTGATCGCGACCATACCCAACAAAACGATGACGGGAAGGACAACGGCTAGCAGCGCCATGATGGCGCCACGACGGTTACTTTTGCGATTGTTCATGATGCTACTCCGCTCGTTCTGAGATGATGACGGCCTGTCGTTCCATCGTTGTTCCACTGAAAAGTCCGCCAAAAGCGATGTGATTGCTTAGTGGGACTCTGACTCTTACTCGAATTCTCTCTGTGTTTGAGTCGATGCTATCTTGAATCTGCGAGCCCGCTGTTGGCTCGACGATTATCTCCGCGTCGTCGACGCCCAGGATCTCCATGTCAGACCTAGCCAGCTCAATCGCTTCGTCTACCGACGCGCCAAGTACGGCGACGTGGCGGGCGGATCGAAATGCGGCATTTTCTGCAAAAGACTCGATCATCATCACCAATCCGAATTCGAAAAACGCGAATAGAACGAACATCAAAACAGATACAGAAATCGCGAATTCGACTGCTGTAGCACCGCGTCGTTGGTCTCGTTTCTTTTTACGAATCATGGCTCGTGCGAATTGGTTAGAGGTTGGTTCCGTCGTATTCTTTAAACATCGTGACTTCACCAACGATCGTCTCACTTTTGATGTATTTGTAGAGCGACAGTGGCATCCGCAAATTTGAATTGACGTCGATTTCGACTCGAACAATCACCGGTTCAAGTATTTCTGCATCCTCGGGTGCAGGCGTACACGAAACCACTGATGCGATCGGACCAAACTCCATTTCTCTAGCCTGCAGATACGCCGAAACGGCGTCGTGAACATCTGAGATTGTCGCGTCTCGGCGAACAGCGATCCGAGCACCTTCATGTGATGCGATGACAATTTTCTGCTTCAGGAAAATTCCCTCGCAGATCTCCAGCATCCCAAGTATCAGTATGAAGAGCACTGGCAGAACCAACGCAAGTTCGACAACAGCCATGGCTCGTCGAGATGATGCATCTCTACTGTCGGATATACGTGGTCGTTGCTTCACGGGATCGGCTGGTGTTGGATTTTGGAGTAATCGTGGCTATTCAACGAATAGGTCAAACGACTGGGTGTTACACGCCATTCGTTAAAAAAAGCTGTCGCCCCTATGCGCCATTGTTCCGTTTGGTTTCGTTTTAACGATGAACGTGGCCCCTATTCAGGTGGACACTACCCCGGACAACCGATTCAAAACGCAAGTTCCACCCAACCCACCTTCGGCCAACAAATACAACCCCGCAATGCTGGCTTGTTTTTGGCTCCCAACGTGATTGATGACCTACGGTTCCAGAAGATGAGGAATCTCTGTTCGCGGGAATTACGCTTCACAATTCACTCCTGGCTACCCCCAACACCTACTTGTGCTCATGAATCGACAAAGATCGTCACGCTCAAAACGCAGCAGAGCGCACAGGGGTATCGTGACCGTTGAATTTGCACTGTGTATTCCGGTCATGATGCTGATCACTTTTGGATCGATTCAACTCGGCGCAAGCATTCTGCTGCGGCACCAAGCGGTTGCGATCTTGGAAACCAGCACCCTCAACTACATTTTGGGCTCCATTACAGAAGGCGATTTACCCAAACACATCCGCGACCTTTCCGAGGACTCTGGATTGGTCGGAGCAGAAGTCACCATCGCTCCGGTAGATGACATCTTTTTGAACGTTCAATTGTCGTTACCAGTTAGGGAAAACATCGTAGCTCCAATGGTCATTGGTGGCGGATCAGAAATAGAAACTAGCTTTCTTGTCTACCGACCCTAATCCACATTCACATTTGCGACTTGTCTTATCACGCCTTTTCAATGCGAAACACAATGAATCAATTCAATTATCAAGCTTTGCCCGGCAGTCGCATTAGACAATGGCACAACCGAACAAGACGCAGCCAACAAAGACGCGGTGGAATGATCGTGTTGGTTGCAACATCACTTATCGTTTTGCTCGCCTTTGCTGCACTGATTGTCGACATCGCTTGGATTTCGGTTATTCAGACAGAAGCACAGGTTGCCTCTGACCTTTCCACACGAGGCGCTTTGAATTCGTTCGTCAACGATCATTCAGAAGATCCGTACGACGTGCGTGTCGAAAGGGCTCGAGCGGTGGGAGAAACCATTTACGAGAGCGTCACCATTGGCCAATCAACGCTGGATATCGACCCTGAGGAGTTCAAATTTGGATTCGATCTGGAAGATGGGTTTGTTGAAGACGACCGCTTTGCAAACGCCGTCAGGCTGAATCTTGACAAGGTGAAAGCAGATGGGTTTCGTTTGTTCTTTGCTCCAATATTCGGAACCGATTCCTATGACGCTGGCGCCAGTACGACAGTTTCTTTCACTCCGATTGACGTTGTTCTGTGTTTGGATATTTCAAGATCAATGGCATGGGCTGTCGGCAACAACCAAGGCCCCGGAGGGGTCACCATCGACATACCGCCGGTTCCTGGTAGCCGTTGGCTCGCATTGGTGGATGCTGTCGAATCGTTCCTTGAAAAAGCCGATGAGAGAAGCCCCTCGCTCCGCATTTCACTGGTCACTTTTGGCGGTGGCGTGAGAAGAAGAGTCGACACGCCCTGGGACAAAACGAGAACTCGGGTTGAAACTGACCTTGAGTTCATCGGGGCTGCTCGAAACTCGATTGACACTCGCATGGATTTCATTTCTTCGAGCGTACTTGGGTGGACAACACCGATTAGGGAAGCGTTGTCATTGACCCATGACGTTTTCCTTGATCAAAGTTCATCGGAAGGTGTTCGGCGAGTCGTTATCTTGCTGTCAGATGGTGCTGCCACGACGGGCTCACCGATCGGGACAGCTTCAGACCTCGCAGCGGAGGGAGTGATCATCAACACGATTTACTTTTCTGGTAGCTCACAAGGCAGAGCACCAATGCAGCAAATCGCTTCCATCGCGGGTGGCTTGGCATTGGACGCGGATAGCAAAATCGAACTAGACCAAGCTTTTAATCAAATCCTATCGCAACTTTCGGTCAGAATAGTTGAATAAAGAGAACAAAATGTTAAGCACAAAAACAAGAATCAGGCGGCGCAAAGATCGTCCAACACGGCGCGGAGTTGCCCTTGTGGAAATGGCGTTCGTTTTGCCTGTTTTCGTAATTCTCTTATTTGGATTTATCGAAATGTCGCGATTGTACTTCGCGGTAAGCTCAACACAGGTTGCGTTGATCAAGTCGGCTCGATCACTTTCGTTGCCTGATGCAACAGCCCAAAACGGAGAAGCCGCAGTCCTGGACTACCTGACGCGATTGGGCTACTCAGACAATCAGATAAACGTTGTCGTCACTCCGTCGGCGATCGCTCCAACAACGCGCGAGGTCAAAGTGGAGGTTGAACTGGATATGCAACCGATTCCCTATACCATTCGTAAATCGATCGTACGTAGCCGAGAGTAGTGACCGCGAATCGTCAACATCTGGCGGCTAGTTTCATGCCGTCGAGACATCGGTTGACTAAGGACCGAAATAAACCAAACAATCGGCACAGTGAGACCGAATCCGTTTGATATCAGTGCCCAATTGAGCCGAACCAACCGTCAACGGTTCTCTGTTCGAGCTAGATTTCGTTGGGGAAATAGATTGGTAGCGGTTAGGCTGCCATGACTGCTCAAGTGCTTAACTATGAGATTCGACTCAAAACTCTTTCGTTCGAGAAGATCACGATCAGCCTTTTCGTTGGTTGAGTTGTCGGTTGTCGTCGTCATCATCGGTGTCGTCGCGTCGTTTGGTATTCCTCGATTGCTTCGCTCTGTGGAACAAGCCAAAGCGGCCGAGGCTTTCAAGTTTCTTACATCGATCCGCTACGCCCAAGAACGAAATTCAATGCGGAGCGGTGAGTATTCAGGCACAATAGCCGATCTCGACTTTTCGCACGCAGCACCCACCTATTTCTCTGTCGGTAATGTTGTCCCAGGTAGCACCGGATCGCTTGAGGATTCATGGCGGATAACGCTGACGCGGACAGGTGCCTCTGGTGGGTTTGGCGCGTACACCGTTTCGTTCACCGATGAAGGATACGACCCGTCGTCCAGCACGATCGAATCGCACCCAGACATCCATCCGATGTCTCGCTAACCGTTGCAATCAATTCTTAAGATCGCTTCTACAGCTATTGCGGCAATTCGACGTCGACCCAGACCATGCGATGGTCACTGGTGGTGATCATGTCGTAATTGTTGGCGTCCTTGGTGGGCCAGACGACTCCGGCGTCTTCGCGTTTAAGTGTTTTGCTTGGCAACACGTAGTCGACTCGCATGTTGCCGCCGAATTTTGCGGTGTCCAATGCGGGATCGCCCTTTTGCCGCTTCGCTTGCTTGCTAGTTGCTTCTGCCACAGCGCCTTTGCTTTTGGGCATTGGATCGTAGACCCGTTCGTTTGCGATCAAATTCACGATCGCGTCACGCCTACTATCACCATCAACCGTATCAGAATTCAAATCACCCATGATCACAAACGACTCGCTGGCACCTAGTCCTCCACGTTTGCCTTGATCATCGACCAATGTGTCTGCACTGTCGCCGCGCAGGTACTCTGACCAAAACCGGATTTCGTCATGGTTGCGGCAACCATTGTGATCTTCGGGGCCATCAAAAACCGGAGGCGTTGGATGGCAAGCCAAGACATGAAGCGTCAAAGTGCCGATTCGAATCGGGACATCCACATGGTTCTTGCTGGACAACCGCATCTTTTCCCAAACAGCATCGGAGTAGTACGGTTGCTTTGTGTCAGGGTGAATCGGCCGAAGTGCACCCGGCAGATCTTTCCACAAGAATCGTTGAAACGATCGAATGTTGCCAGATTCGATTGGAAAGCGACTGAAGATAGCCATCGCATATTGACCTGGATAAACTCCGTACCCCCACGCGTCGTTTGACTCGCCAAGTTCAGCGTTATGGTTAAGGTCCATGCCCGATCCGACCCCCGTGTTGCTTGGTACGGAATAGACGTAGGGATAGTTGATGGCGGCCAAATCACGCTGAGGTTTGGCAAAGAAATCTTCGTTCAACAGCGATGCAACCGAGCCATCTGGTTCGTGGTCAATTTCGTTTATCAACAGCACATCTGGACGAATGGTCTGAACAATTCGTGCCACATTGACGGCATGATCGTCTTTTCCATCGCTTAGTCGTTCGCGTATTTCGCCAGCTTTCTTGCCGTATAAGGATGCATTGTAGGTGGCGATTCGTATCGTTTTAGGTTGGCTAGTTTCTTCAGCCAGTGAATCGTCGGCATCCATCAGACAGCACAACATGGTTGCAAGAAAGAACATCACCATTTTCGGTGGACAGTGAGATCTGAGAATCATCGAATTTGCTTAAGTCGGGGCGTTTGATCCTTGGCCCCGCTATTCTAACTGTTTTGTCGCTTGGTAGATTCACCCCATGAATCATGCAGCAAAACGAATCAACCCGCATCAACAATTCGGCGCGGTAGTATTGGACAGCAACCAAACACAGTTTCGGGTTTGGGCTCCTGAGCACGACAACGTCGTTTTGGACCTAGTCGACCAAAACCGGCAAGTTGTGATGACCAAGGACCAAGCCGGTTTTCACAGCGTCGTGGAAACATGCCCCTCAGGCACCCGCTACTTGTATCGCGTTGACCAAGGACCACCGCGTCCCGATCCAGCGTCACGTTTTCAAGGCGACGGCGTTCACGGTCCCAGCCAAGTCGTCGATCCGACGTTTCAATGGACGGATCAAGATTGGCGAGGTGTCGATCGATCCGATTTGATCATTTACGAATTGCACATTGGGACGCTAACCGATGAGGGAACATTTGTTTCTGCGATTGATCGTTTGGATGAATTGGTTGAACTTGGGATCACGGCAATCGAACTGATGCCGGTTGCAACATCGGCTGGTCGTTGGAATTGGGGTTACGACGGTGTGAATCTATTCGCGCCCTTGTCAGCTTATGGAACACCCGATGATTTGCGACGGTTGGTCAATGCGGCGCACGAAAAAGGATTGGCCGTGATCCTGGACGTGGTCTACAACCACCTTGGCCCGGAAGGAAACTATCTATCCGAATTTGGGCCGTATCTTTCGTCGCGACACAATACGGTTTGGGGAGCGGCGCCAAATTTTGATGATCCCGATCATGGGCCAACCGTTCGACAGTTCATCATCGCCGCAGCGACCATTTGGTTGGACGAATATCACATCGATGGATTGCGAGTCGACGCGATCCATTGCATGCGAGACGACAGCCCAACGCACATTGCGGTAGACATCAGCCGCGCCGTGCAAAACTGGTCTGCTGTCACCGGGCGGCGGGCAACACTGATTGCTGAATCGAACGTCTACGACCCTAACATGTTGGATCCCATCCAAGATGGTGGTGTTGGTTTCGATGCCCAGTGGTGCGACGATTTCTTACACAGCGTTTTCGCGGTCGTTCGGCCGGGTGAACAACTCTGTCACCGGCAATACCAACCAAGCGACCTGAAACAGACTTTGGAGAAGGGCTATATTTTCAAAGGCACTTTGCAGCAGCCCGATCAACGATGCCAACCAACCGATCGAGTCGACACGCGTGGGCTGATCTATTCGATTCAACATCATGATTTCATCGGCAATCATCCACTAGGAAAACGCCTGCATCAGTTGACCAGTCGGCAAACACAAAAAGCTGCCGCGGCGCTGTTGCTGCTATCGCCGGCGATTCCGATGCTTTTCATGGGCGAAGAATTCTGTTGCGAACAACCATTCAGTTTCTTTGTAGATTTTGGCGACGAACATTTGCGTGATGCGGTTATCAAAGGCCGTAAGCAAGAGTACCCACAACACGATTGGTCCGCTGGCGTGCTACCAACCGATCCAGAAGCGTTTCAACAATCCAAAATTGGACCGGTCTCGGCGGGCGATACCGCGATGCGAGATTGGTATATCTATCTCATTGGACTTCGCAAAGCGTGGAAGCAAAGCGGGCTACTGTGCGACGAAAACTTGACCGTCAACACGGATCTTGAAACCGGCACGTTCGAGTTGCACTACAAAAACGAACGCGATTCAGCAGACGTAATTGTTAAGTTGTCGCAAAACCACGACAAATCATCGGTCACGATCCAAACCAGATAGCTTGGGAGTTTTCCCGACCCAGGGCACTGGCAAGCAGGATCGGCAAGCAGGACCAAACGATACCTTTGCCCCTCACTCGCGTCGCCACAGCAGCTAGAATGAAGCGATTCACCCTCTACCACGCTGTGACCTACCCGATAAAGGATTGTTTCTTGAATTCATTCATCCTTCACAGAGCACTTGCTTACCTGCTAGTCAGCGTTTGCTTGGCATCCACATCCGCGATTGCCCAGAACAATGCGGCTAGGCGTACGATGAAACAACAACAAGAAATGCTTCGCCGCGCCCAAGAAAAACAAAAACAAATGGTACGCGAGACTGCTTCCCAAGGTGGATTGCCAACCGATCCGGAACTGCTCTCATTGCACCGCGAATTCATTACCAAGGCTGAAAAGCTGGCAGCCGAATACGAACGCAAAAAACAACTCGGAAAGGCTCGCGAAGTCTATGAATCACTCGTTCGCTTGATGCCCCGATATGCAAACGCCGAAGCTGGCTTAGCTCGCATTCTGAAAAGCCAAACAACGAAAGAATCTAGACTCGCCAAGGTACTTGCGGCGAAAGCATGGCAAGACTCAGGTGCAACACTCCAAGAAGGCATGCCGGTTTACATTGAAACCCAAGGCACGTGGAAAGTTGTGTACGAAACTGGTCCCGAGGGTATTCGAATTCCCGCTGATCAACGACCACGTGATAATCAAATCGAATTAGGAACACTGATTGGCACGATCGTTGGCTCGCCCGAAGACATTGAAAAACCCAAACCGTTCGTCGTCAAACCAGGCACCAGTTTTACGGCTGAAAAGTCTGGTAGGGCTATACCTGCGGATGTTTGATATCGACCCAAGCGACAACGAAGGTGTCATGACTGTCAAAATTCAAAGCACGTTTAACTAGCCAGCTAGATGAATGGCTTGATTTCGTACGGCTCTTCTAAGTCTTCAAGCGCTTTGTTCACGAGTGCCTTGGAATGATCGCCATCAAAAATCACCAAGTCGATGTAGAGGTTGTGCGTGCCGGTGGCGCCACCTGTGACATATCCACTGCCGTCAATCTGCTCCGATATTTTGTTTTCTAGATCGTTGCGAAACGCGAGCGGATCGTCAAGGTTTTCGATCTCCATTTTGATCTGAACAAAGACATGTTGAGCGCCGGAGTTTTCGATGGGGTCTTCTGCTAACTTCCCGCTCTGATTCAAAAAACTCAGCACAAGATTGGGGACACAGGTGAAACCAGCAATCGTGTCGGCGCGATCGAACCCGCTGGACGGTTCTGCTCCGTATCCCGAATACGTTTCCAGTGGCGAAGAGATTTCCCAGTCTTTCTCCTTCCACAAGTCCTCCAAGAACTTGGGAAACTCGCTCAAAGGGATTGCATCTAAGTCGCTATTGAATTGCATATCGCCCAACTTGGTCTGCGTGGCATACTCACCGAGTGCTTCATCAAGCAACAGATACAGAATTTGAAAGCGGGCCTCATCGGGGATATTCTCGAACGATTCATGCCAAGCTTTGATATTCACGACCTGGTCTTTCTCGACGATTTCTGGCGCAATCATCAACGTTTCGGCGTCTACCGAATTTCCGCCAACATCGATCGCCAAGAGCGCCAGGTGCTCGGGGGGCGACGGTTGTCGTGAACAGTAAAAATCCCATTTCGGGACTTCGACGGCCAGGGACAACCAATAGTGGCTGAGCAATTGTCGTGCCCTTTGTCCTTCGCCGGTAACGGTGAACGACAATCGGTCGTCGCTTTCGCCCGGCCCAAATACCCACGACAAACCACCGACGCGTTCACGGACTTCTGCAGTGAAATCAAAGTCCAATCCATCCAAGCCGTTTCCCGACTGCAAACTCTCGGCAACCTTGTCCGCGATCGTCGGAAACCACTGCCAGAAATCAAGCACGCGCTCGCGAAAGGTGATCGTGTCGTTCATGGTAATTTGAGCTTTGGAGTAAGATTATTTGAGCAGAGCCAAAGGAGCCTGATTCGTCTAACGATGCAGATCAACCAGAAAGATCGCTTGGTGAATTGACGTTGTGACAGGCATGATCGGATAGCTGGACGATTTGATGCGGTTGAGATTGTACCCAGCGATACAAGCTGCGATCGGTGCTGGCGGCGAGTTGCGTTAACGAATCTAAAAGCGAAACGCTGTAGATAGCGACAAGTGGTTGTAGGTGCTGATCGCTCTGTCGGACGGCACACGTGGTTTGGCCGCTATCTCGCCAACGGGAAACAAGTTTGCGCAAATCATCGACGCTCAGTTGTGGCATGTCGACTGGGGTGACCAAGCAAGCGTTTTGCGATCGTTCATTCGCAAGTTGCAGGGCACTGATGACCCCGGTGATTGGTCCGGTGTGGGGCTGGGGATCGGGCAAGAAGAGTGCGGCCCCGATTTCGATGTCTTGGTCGGCGGTGCCTGCAACGCAAACGTGATCGCACAGTGATGCAACGCGATCAATGGCGTGTTGCAAGAACGTGTTGCCGTCGGGATGCGGCAATGACGCTTTGTCTTGCGACATGCGTGATGATTTTCCGCCGCACAGCACGACGCCAAGTAGTTGATCGCTACTCACGATTCGTGCTTTGACAAAACGTCTTCTACCCAAGATCGGGCACGCATCATCGTTGGAAAACCGATCGTGGGTGCCGAAACGACCGCAACGTGCCGTAAATCGTCCGGCGTGCAACCGGCTTGGAGCGCTTTGCGGCAATGCGAATGCGATGCGCCTTCGAGTCCCGATCCGATCGAGATCGCAAGTTTGACCAAGGCAACTTCGCGTGCTGAAAGCGGGCCCGCTTCACGAGCTTCTTTGCCGAACGACTCGTAAGCTTGCATCAGTTCGGGATAGGACTGGTGCATCTGTTTGTAGGATTTTGGAATCATCTGTGACCTTCGATGGCATCGATTAACGAATCAATCGTATACGGGTTGGCTTCGGCGGCAATGTCGTAGCCTAAGTCGGTGAGTGTTTTGGAAGTGATCGGGCTTAGGCTCGCGATTTTTGTTTGCTTGAGCGAGTCGCCAAATAAGTTGTGCAGACTCTGGGCGCTGGCACTGCTGGTGACGGTCACCCAATCGACTTGGCCATCGGCCAAGGCTTCGGCGACTTTTGGATCGGGTTGCGTTGTGTCGGTGTGCTCGTAGGCGACAACTTCGCAAACATCGGCGCCCGCAGCGGAAAGTTCTTTTGCCAGCGTATCGCTGCCACGACTGGCCCGCACAATCGTGATTTTGTTTCCACGAACGTGCGGAGAAATGAACTTGGCCAGCGACGCGGCGCTGAAATCGGGCGGGATGATGTCGGTTTGCAAATGGTATTGCTGTAGTGCTTTGGCACTCTGGCTGCCGACGGTCGCGATTTCGGGAGCATTCAAGTGGCGGATGTCGCCGAACTTTTCCATCATCCGATTCATAAACGATTGCACGCCATTGCGACTGCAGAAAATCAAAATGTCGGACGCGTTGATTTCGGCAATCGATTTGTCTAGTGCCGTGTAATCCGTTAGCGCCGTGATCTGAATCGCGGGCTGTAACAAAACGTTCGCGCCCAATTCGCGCAGCGGTCCGGCCAGCGATTGAGCCTGATCGGCTGGTCGCGTGACCAAGATACTCTGGCCGAACAGCGGTTTGCGTTCAAGCCAGTTCATCGATTCGGCCAATTGTGTCACCGGCCCGATGATGGTGATCACCGGTGGGCGGAATTTGCTGGCCGGTGTCAATCGATCAGCGACTTCGTCCAATCGGCAATGGATGGTTTGTTGATCGCCATGGCTGCAACGCCGAATCAATGCGGCGGTGGTGTCGGGCGACTTGCCCGCATCGATCAAGGCCTTGGTCCAAACACCTGCCGTCGTGACACCCATATAGATGACCAGCGTGCCTGGAAACTTGGCCAGCGCATCCCAGTCCAGAGCGGTTTCAGCTTTGGTGGGATCTTCGTGGCCGGTGACCAGGGCGACAGCCGATGCGTGTCTGCGGTGGGTGATCGGGATTCCCGCGTACGATCCTGCGGCCAGAGCGGCGGTGATGCCCGGAACGATCTCGAATGGGATGTCAGCGGCACGCAACGCGTCGACTTCTTCGGACGTTCTGGCAAAAACCGCTGGGTCGCCACCTTTCAGGCGTACGACTTTTCGACCCGCATTGGCGTGAAGCAGCATCTCGGTGATGATCTCTTCCTGCCGCCAGATTCGCTGCTGACCGTGTTTACCAACACAGATCTTTTCGGCCGAAGGAGCGTGTTTTAGGAGCTCGATATTGCTCAATCCGTCGTAAAGCACGACATCGCAGCGAGCAAGCAATTCGGCTCCGCGCAGCGTAAAAAGCCCTGGATCGCCGGGGCCGGCGCCAATTAGGTAGACAATTCCGCTGTTGGATGATGATTCTGGCATACCCCTATTTTCACCTGGAAAGTTAACTCTGGACAGGCGGCGACTCTCTCGCCATACTGCGTGGCCTTGGAAAATGTTTATTTCCCTATTTGAAGCCCAAATCGACGCCCACGAGAGCGTCCCAATCGAACATGCCAAACACCGCATCAGCCAAAAAACGACTTCGTCAAAACGAAAAACTCCGTGTTCGCAACAAAGCGATCAAGACGAACATGCGAAACACGGTTCGTAAGGTTCGCGCCGCTGCCAAAGCTGGCGATACCGAAACCGCTCAAACACAGTTCCGCTTGGCCTGCAAAAAACTGGACAGGGCCGCAGCCAAGAACTTGATCCACAAAAATGCAGCAGCCCGCAGCAAAAGCCGATTGAGTGCAGTGGTTAAAGCCGCTGGCGGCAAAGCGTAAAACGCTCACACAGATCATACAAACAAAGCCATCGAGAAATATCGATGGCTTTTTTTGTTATTGCTCAGTTTGCCGAATTCAGTTTGCCGAATTCAGTTTTCCGAATCGGCGGCTAAAGCCGTGGCGGACGTGGTTTGCCGAAAGTCTTGAGGGTTTGTTGATTTAGTCGGAACAGCATTGGCAATCCCACCTCAGAAAAACGGTCACTGCTGCCTTGTGTTCGTAGTACCGCCTTCAGGCGGAATTTCCGGCTAAAGCCGGGTACTACAAACTAATCGTACGCCAGCTTTGCTTGAAGACTTTCGCTACGCGTTTTACCAACCTTGGCACTAGGCCCAGACTAGACCGGCGTCCCCGAGTCGTTTTTTCGTTTCCGCCATCAGAGCGTCTTCTTCGGCTTCGGTGTCTGCAACGTACGTGACGCTGAATCGCAAGAACGATCCGGCGTCATCCCATGGCACCGTCACGATTCCGAATTGTTCGATCAGGTGACGCGTTGCGTCTTCGGCTGCTGCGAACGTCTCACCGGACTTCGTTCCGCTGGGCGATTTTGTGTACAAGAAATACGTGCCGCCTGGCATCTCGCACTCGAATCCGCATTCTTTCAGTGTTGCAACCAACTTTTCCATGCGTCGGCGATACTTGGCGTTGATGCGTTGGGGGATCGAATCGTCGTCTAGAGCAGCGGCAGCCGCTTTTTGTGTTGCGATGAACTGTCCGCTGTCGCTGTTGTCTTTGACGTCGCTGAATGCCGACACGATTCGCTCGTGGCCACAGACAAATCCCATTCGCCATCCGATCATGTCGTAGCCCTTGCTCATCGAATGGACTTCGACACCAACATCCATCGCGCCGGGTGTTTCTAAAAAGGATCGTGGTTTTCCGTCAAACGTCAGCATGATGTGGGCTGCGTCTTGAACGACCACGAACTCCTTTTCTTTCGCCAACGCGACGACCTTTTCAAAGAACTCTGGCGTGCAAGTTTTACCCGTTGGCGAATTGGGATAGTTCATCACCAACAACTTCGCACGACGATAAATGTCGTCGGGGATATTGTCCAAGTCCGGCATGAAATTGTTTTCAGCCAACAACGGCAACTTGAAAACTTCGCCGCCGTAGTACCGCGTGTGAGTTCCGGCGACCGGATAACCTGGTACGGTCATCAACGTCACGTCACCTGGATTGATAAAGCAAGCTGGCAACATCGCGTAGGCGGGCTTGCTACCGATGCAGTGATTGATTTGAGTTGCCGGATCAAGGTTTACGCCAAAATTGCGCTGCATGAAACGCGCGGCGGCTTCTTTGTATTCGGTGACTCCGTTATCAGCGTAGCCTCGGTTTTCCACCTTGTTGACTTCGTCGCCCATGACTTTGCGGACGGCTTCATCGGCCATGGCGTCGTTTTCACCGATCCCAAAATCCAATAGTTTGCGGTCGGGATGATCGGCCAGTGCCTTACGTTTGGCTCGCTTGATTTTTTCAAACTTGTAAATTTCCGTTCCCTTGCCATAGTCGGCTCCACCGATGCGATCGGCAAAGAGGGATTGGAAATACGGATCAGCGGCCGAAGTGTCTTTGGTAGCGGTGGACATCAAAAATACCAGCGAAAGGAACGACGAAAATCAAGCTCAGCAGATTAAATCCTACCGATAGGATTCGGCAAGGGCTGACACCAAAAAACTGGCTACCAACGGGCAAACTTCCCGTCAGGACGGCTGTCGTTGATCCATGATTTCGAATTTGCGCACATAGGCAGACAATTCGACTTCGCCCGACTCGACTCGCTGCATTTCGTCTCGCATGAATCTCAGGTTTGGCAGACGAGAGATCATTTTTTTGGACCTCAGGATGGTTGATTTGTCTTGTGCTGGGTTTTGCGGCAAATCATCCAAGCGGTCTTTTGGCACCACAAGCACACGAACATGTTTGCGTTCCGTGAAATTTTCGTACATCACGCTGTAATACATCTCGCGAAATTCGGCGCATTCATAGGTGTTCGCCTTTCGCTCCCAATTCATAAAGAACTGGTTAAAGATCTCTGATATCTCGGTGCGGAACATCGCAAACATATCGTGATCAATGGGCAAAAATCCGGCCGGTGTTGCCTTGCGGACGGCTTCGTCTAACTGGCGTAGCTGTTGCTTGTCCAAGGCCGATTCCAATTTGTCTTCACGCAGGATCCCCGTAATCAATCCGTGCGTGGCGATAACCGATTCGTCCGTGTCGGTCAGACGCGCTGGCAGCTCGCGCCCATCGCTGCATCGAAGCGGGACATTTAACACGTAGGTGACGTATTCGTAGCGACGTTCGTTCTTGGCGCGGTGAAATCGATAGAAACCAAACGCGGTGAGACCAAGCACCCCATAAAAAGTTGCGGGGTCGACCCAATTGTGACTGATCAGGTACTGCAGCCAAGTTTGTTTTTCTTGCTGGCCAATTTCGTTCAGCTTGGCGTCGATGTCATCGAGTCGCTGTTGAACATTTTGCTCAGCGTTTTCTTGAATCGGTGCGTCGATCTCTTGCGATATTACCCTTTGCACGGACGCATTTTGTGCGGCCAGGAAAACAAGCATGAAAAGCAAAGAGTATTTCACAGGTGAATAGTCCGGTATCCGGTGGTTAGATCGCGCTCAACGGATCGATCTGATCTTCTTCCGATAATTGATCGTTAAGCCGACGATCTAATATACGGTTAGCCCGCTTTGCGGTGCGGTTTAGCATTAAGGTGGTGGCGATCGATCCGACAGTAGCCGGTACTAGTCCGATTCCGAGAAATCCCAATTCGCCCATTGCGAGTCCCGGAACGGCAAGACAGATCCAACCGGTCACGAACCCACAAGTTGCGCCGAACAGACGAACAGTCGTCCCGTTCCAAAAATCGGCCTTCGGTTCCGATAGCAATTTGACAATCATGTAAGCGGTCGGCACAACAAGCATCGCGCCGATCGCAGCAAGACACATTCCTATCAGCGCCGCAATTGCCCCAGGAAAGACGGCAAAGAGCAATCCCAACGGATTCTTCTGCTCTATCAAACGGACAACAAAACTAATTAACGCACCAAGCGTCACGAGTCCAAAACCAAAAACGCCTCCCGATAGAGTGACATAGAAGAACGTATTCCAAGCCAACTCTAAGCCATTGAATTCCTCTGGGATTGGCTCGGGCAGCGGATTCAATCCGGTTGCATCGACGGGCGCATAAGGATTTAAGTTCTCGGACAAGGTGTTTCTGAAAACGTGTTTTGTAAGCGTTGTTTTGTGTAGAAGCAGTCCCCACAGTAGGCACAAAACAGGGGATGTTGTTTCACGCAAGTGATCGTGGGATAAAATCCATTGTAGTGTTGCAGAAGCGGCAGGTCCTGGTCAATTTCCAGTTCAATTCAGACGCCGGGTATGACAATGACGAGAGACGACAAAAAAAGCGCAATCGATCTATTGCGTGCACAATACGAGGAACTGGCCGAACTAGCTGGTTCGCTGGCGCACGAGATCAAAAATCCGCTTTCGGTGATTCACATGAACATCGAATTGCTGAGCGAAGATCTTTCGGAGATTGAAGCCCCCGGAATGCGACGGTCGATCGATCGCATCAACATCGTTCGTGACCAGTGTGGACGCTTGGAAGGGTTGCTGCGAGACTTTTTGCGTTTTGCGCGGATGCAGAAAATCGATTTGGTAAGCGGCGATCTGAATTCGCAAGTCGAAACGGTATTGCGTGCGTATCAAGCCCAAGCGGATTCCAAAAACATCAACATTGAACGTTTCTTGGATCCAGATTTGCCAGCGATTTTGATGCACAGCGATTCGCTACAAGCGGCGTTGATGAATCTTGTCAAAAACGCCCTCGAAGCAATGGAGACCGACGGACAACTTTTGGCGCGGACGTACACCACACGCAATAGCGTCGCATTGGATTTGATCGACACTGGCAAAGGCGTCGACGACAACACCGTGCTACACATGTTCGAACCGTTTTACACCACCAAGGAAGGCGGTTCAGGACTCGGTTTACCAACAGCACGCAAGATCATCGAAGCCCACGGGGGCCGCATCGGCGTACAAAGCGAAGTCGGCAGCGGAACCAAATTCACCTTAGAATTCCCAGTGCCAAAACGATTGGGGTAGCGGTTTAGGCGTCGCCTTCGTGGACGATCACGACGCACAATCCGTCTTCTTCGGCTTCGTCGTAGAACTTGACTTCGTCGCCCGCTTCGTCGGTGCCGCATGGGTATTGACTGACGACCTGGAGAACTTTGAAGCCGTTTGCTGTGATGGTGTCACTTGCGATTGTTTTGGCACGCGACAGCCTTTCTCCGGTCCAAAAATCGGACTCGAATGGATCATGCGTCTCGCAGATCACTTCGTTGGAGATCCACACGCGTGCTTCGCATTGGCCGGTGTCGTCGGCGACTTGGAACTGAAAGAAGTAGACGGGATAGCGTGGGCATAGGTTGCACACGAAAACCGTTTTGTCGATCAACGCCTGCTCGTAACGCTCCAAGTTCTCCGGATCGTCGGCGTAGCTTTCGGCGGTGACGATCGAGATTTCTTCGGTAGTGATGATCTGCCAGTGATCGGCTGACACCGCATCGTGCGCTATTTTGGATGCTTGGTCTTCGTCGTCGGATTCTACCCAGCAGACAACGTAGGCTTCGCCGATTACTCCGTGATCGGGGTTTTGCTGAGTTGTCTTTGCGACCAGGGTGATGGCGTAGATCATTAAAGCCGGATGACTTGTTCTTCGGCGACCGTTTCAGTCTGTTGTTCGCATGTGGCAGCGACTTCGATCTTGACGTGCCAGCGACCGTCTTCGTCACCAGTAATGATCCAGTGGGGTTGCACACAGACGCTTTGGTGGACCAACTCAAAACCGCCTTCGCTTTGGCTGACCGTTTCGATTGGGAACGCCCAAATGCCGCTGGGGCGATCAATTTGAAGATCGACATCGATGCCCAACCAACGATCCGACAAACGGAGCCCGGCTGTGTCATGCAAGTCTAGTTTTTCGCCAAGTTGGCCAAGCTGTTTGCCTTCGGTGTCGCTGAAGTAGCGATCGTCAGCACCGGATGGCAAACCGGCAAAGTTGAACTCAACCGCGAAGTGCAGCGGTTGGTCTTGTGGCAAATTCTCCAGCAAGTAGGTGACTTCCATCCGATCGCTACCGGCAACCAGAGTGACAGCTTTTGTCAGTGTGATGGGAATTCCCCACGCGTTGCCGTCTCGTCGCATTTGCACTTGGACTCGGTCGCTACCGCGGCGCAACTTCGTTTCGAACGTTAGTTCGACGAAATCGCCCCGCTCAGCCGCTTCGCCTCTGGCAACTTGCTCCAGCGTCGCATCGTTGTCATAGAAGTGGTCCATCAAACTCTTGCGAGCATAACGGTCGTACTGCAGTCGTTGGTCCAAATCAGCTTGCTTGAACACGACTCGATCATGAATGCTGGCCGCTTCGTCGTCGTTTTCGGTCGATGGACCAGCCAGCACTTTGCGATGGTAACTTTCGGGACGGCGCTGCAGGGTTGCCAGCAGGTTGTGGCTGATATCGCGGACATCCAATTCGTACATCCGTCCGCCACGACCAGGTGCAACCCATGCACAAAGTTTTTCGTTGCTCAAGCGGACTTCTTGTAGCCCGTCAAAGTTGTAATCGTCTGCGGTCGCTTGAACGGCTGCGGGGTTTCCGGTCGCTTGATCCAACAGCGTGTCCGCAGCGATCAAGTGTTCGTAAATTGCGTTTCGAAGGTGAGGAAGGTAGATACCGCCGAATGCGCCGTGCCAGTAGGGGCAGTTGCATTGACCGCGATAGAGATGGTCGCGGATTTCACCAAGCGCGACCGGATCGATTCCAGCCGCTTCGGCTTCGGCCAATCGGCGGCTGACGTTCATCATCCGTGCGTACATTTCGTTGGTTTCGTCGTACTTGGTTTTGAAATTTCGCCAATAGCCACCGCGAACGAACGATTTCAGATCTTGCCACCGCTGATGTTCGTGCATCTCGTGTGTGACGTCGTCAAATGTTTCTTGAGCCTCGACCGGCAACGACCATTCGGTCATTTCGCGGTAACTGCAGTCGGGCAGGTAAGTTTTACCGACTGGCTGTGTTCGTCGAACGGCTTCGGCCAGCGTGATCGTATGCAGCCATTGAGCGTTTTCGGTTAGCGCGTCAAAGAACGATCGCAACCAGCCTTTTTCGTAGACGTGGACTTTGGTGTCTGGCCACGTGCCGAATTTTTCGCCGTCGTCACCAAATGTCAAAACGGCACCAGGCGATTGCTCGGCAATTTTACGACAGTAGTCGATCGACTCCGACGCTGCTTGGAATGGAATGGTGTATCGCAGGTGCTCACTACCGGGAAAGATCCGAAGCATCCGCCCGTTGTCTTCGGTGATGTAGTACCCGGTCAATTGTTCGTCACGCAAACCGGCTGCTCGGAAATGAAAATCGTCCAACACGGTGTATTGAATGCCAGCGTCGACAACGTCACTGGTTAGCGATGATTCCCAAACGCGTTCGGGCGTCCACATTCCGCGCGGGGCTACTCCTAAAGTTCGTTCCAACCAGTCGCTGTAAGCTTGGATTTGGCCGACACGATCTTGCGGTGGCAGCATCGTCATGATGGGTTCGTACTGCGGGCCACCAATGATCTCGACCCGGTCGGCTTCGACCAGCATGCGGACACGATCAAGGTACTCGGGGTGACGCTCGGCCAACCACATCATCAACGGGCCAGAGGTATGCAAGGAAATCTGCAGTTGATCGTATGGCTCGAATACTTCCAGGAACGGCAAGTAGCTGTCCTGATAAGCCTGCTCGAAAACTCCATCGAAATTTCCGATGGGCTGGTGGTTGTGAAGTACGAGACAGAGGTGGACGTGTGGCGTCATGATAATTCAGTTGGACGTAATCAAGAGGCGGAGTTCAACGATGACCTGAAGCAAAACTTCGGTGGTAAGTTCAGCAGGATCGCGGAAAACGGATTGTACGCTTCACGGATTGTTTGACGAATGGTCCGTAAAGCAGTTTTTGTTCGTTCCGGCAATAATTGCGGGGAAGTCAACGCTTTGAATGGGGTTAAGCCCAGGCTAATTGGGTCAATTGCCCAGGCCGCAAACCTTGCGCAATGTCATTGCACAACTGTTATCGGTTCGTGATAGCTTAGCAGTCCAACTGTTTTGCAACCGTCGGTGTCGTCCAGACGAGCATTCGCGGAAAAACCAATGCAATCAATATCGTAGTGCATTTGGGTTTCACAATTGCCCGCGAGGCTGCGCGAGCTTAGCGAACCAAACGAGGGTCTTCTGCCGCAGCGCAGGCCCGGAGCTCGGCCGCTGCCGTTTCGGGCATCATCGGGTTGATCATGCAGTCGCTACTGAACTCAAACCCCGCGATCCGAGCGAGACGTGGGAATATCTCCAGCGACCAATGAAACGAATCGCCATCGGACGAACCTGGCGGCTGAGTATGCAGCAAGTAGTTGTACGCAACGCCTGGTCGTGACGTCTCCAACCAGGAAGCGACTCGTTTTACTAGGTACGCTACCGATTCGATCGTTTGTTCCGGCAACGTCTCGAAGCGGCTGCAATGTTGTCGTGTCGTGATACGAACCATCAGCGGAAAACGACTTGCAAAGGGGCAGTATGCTAAGAGCGAATCCGTTTTGGCGATAATCCGCGTCTTTTCCTTCAGCTCCGCGCGGATCAGATCGCACTGAAGACAGCAGCCTGTTTGCGCACGATGTTTGCTCATCCGTTTGATGTTCGCACGAACGTTTGGCGGCATCTGGTTGGTGGCGATCAGTTGGCTGTGACAGTGGGATAGCGAAGCGCCTGCGTCCCCCCCAGAATTTTTGAACACGCTGATATACTCGATCCCAGGAACTTCGCTCCAATACCGAATCCGATCGCGGTAGGCCGCAAAAACCAATGCAACATTCGACAGGTCCAACTCGCAGATCGAACGATGGTGCTGAGGTGACTCAATGATCACTTCGTGGCCACCTTGGATTGCCTGCTCTTGGAATAAAGGCGAACTGGTTTTTTGCGGCGATTTGAGATCGTTTCCGACGGAAATGGCCGGATACTTGTTGGGAACAACACGAACCGACCAATCGTCGCTCGGTAGGTCACTCAAGACGTTTGGATCATCGATACACTGCGTTCCAGAGAGCAACTGGGTTCCAGAGAGCAATTGAGCGCCCAATTGTGCGTTTCCGCTATCAGCAAACGCATTCTGGATTTCGGAGTCGACATTCCTTTTCGTGCCGGTCGAATTGGTGCCGATCGATCGTCCCACCCAAACCGCAGCAGGCGTTTTGTCTTCAGCACCGTTGCAAAAAGGGCACGCTGTCGAAGGCGTTTCTTTTTCTCTGTGAACAAGCTGAAAATTGTTGGGACGTTGCCCACGGTTGGTCGCAAAAATCGTCAGTTGGTTGGTGATTGGATCCAACCGAGTGACGGCTGTTTGGGGTTCGGCATCAGAACTGTTGACGAGAGTGTCATGCGCAACATCACTAGATGCCTTTGTAATGGTTCTTTTTGTATCGAGCATAACCAGCGATATCCCTCAAGCCTGCTTGTGCGACGGCTTTCTAAACCGTCCTCTACGATGCCAACAAGATTGTTTACAACCCATAGATATTTGTATCGACCATTGATACATCGCAGCAGAAATCCTACCCAATAATGCCAAGAAACGATCGCTCATGCGCGAGAAAGATCGTTTTTTACGGGCTGCATCACGTCCCTTGCTCTACCTATCGCGCTTAAGGGCAATGGTTTGCTCGTAAAGTTGGACGTATTGGCTAGCACTTTTCCTCCACGACCAGTCTTGCGACATGGAGGATTGCACAATTTGTTCCCATTTTTCCGGCAAGTGGTAACGTAGATGCAAGGCGCGTCCGATCGCATCGTCCAAACCTTGCGCCGAATGATCCTTCAAAAAGAACCCGGTTGCTGTTTTGTTTGCGAGTGAATCGTCGGTGCAATCAACAACCGTGTCTGCTAATCCACCCGTTCGCGTGACAATGGGAATCGTTCCATATCGCAAACTATAAAGTTGGTTCAGCCCGCACGGTTCATAGTGGCTTGGCATCACAAACAAATCCGAACTGGCTTCGATTTGGTGCGCCAACTCATCGCTAAATCCGATGTGCAAACCAAAACGGTTTGAATACTTCTGTGCCAGTTCACGTAACTCTCGTTCGTAGCCAGCATCACCACTGCCAAGCACAACCCACTGGTTGGGTCGATCTTGGCTGAGATGCCAACGCAATACCGGTACGATCAAGTCCCAGCCTTTTTGCATTGCCAATCTGCCCACCAAACCGATCATCGGAATGTCATCAGAGACTTCCATTTTGAAATGGTTTTGCAAAGCACGCTTGTTCGCGGCTTTTCCTTCGCGCCAACTATCGATGTCATAGTTAACGTGCAATTTGACATCGGTTGCCGGATCCCAAACTTCTGGATCGATACCGTTGGTGATTCCCGCGATTCGATTCCCGGTACCTTTCAGCACTCGGTCCAATCCGCAGCCGTGCTCCGGCGTGCAGATTTCTTCGGCGTACTTTTTGCTGACCGTCGTGACCATGTCCGCGGTGATAATGCCGCTTTTAAGGTAGTTGATCTGGTCATAAAATTCGTACTGATCCGAATTAAAGTGGCTCCAATCTTCCTGTGTCCAGCGAAATTCTTGTTTGGGAAATTGTCCTTGATAAGCCATGTTGTGAATGGTGATGACCGACGCGGCCCGATCAACCCAAGGATGCTGTCGAACAGGATTTCTGTACGCGGTGTTTTTGTCGGAAGACAAATTTTTCATCAAAGCTGGCACGAGACCGGTTTGCCAGTCGTTGCAATGCACGATGTCGACCGCCCAACCCATTCGCGTGATCGCTTGTAGTGCGGCACGGCAAAAGAATGCGAAACGCTCTGCGTTGTCGGGATAGTCACCCGACGGCGAACCGTACAAACCTTCGCGATCAAAATACTGTGGTTGATCAATAAACCAAACAGGCACATCGCTGCCGGGAAGTTCACTTTGCAGTAAACGGGCTCCCATCAGCTTTTGATCGGACATTTGGATCGCAAAACTGATATCGGTGGATTTGATCGTCAGTCCGCTGCGATGGATTTCGCGAAACGCTGGCATGATGATCGCGGCCCGGTGTCCCAGCGCAGCGATTCGACCCGGTAGCGTTCCGCAAACATCAGCAAGTCCACCGGTTTTTGCAAACGGGACAGCTTCGGTGCTCAGATAAACGATGTTCAAGACGCAGATCTCAGGGGCTAGCCAATACGATTGGCATTCAGATTAGATGGAGGAGGATCGGTTGCGGATCATGATTCTAGTCGGGGTCGCATGAATTCACCACATCACGATCCCCCCACGCCAGAGCGAGCCTCCAACGCCAGAGCGAACCCCGAACAACCGGAGCAGTCCCCGACATGCAGCCCCAAACAAGCAGCCCCCAGCAAGATTGCCTATGTCCAACAAAGTGGCGGTGAAGCGGTCTGTTGAATCAAGTAGAATATTGATCGGCAGCCCGATTGGTTGCTTAGAGTTGCTGCTGTGATTGACGTTCCAGCAGAGTATTTTTCCGCTTCCAATTCCAAGGCCGTTTTATCGAATGTCGATCGCACTGAGCGAATTCTGGGCCCGACTTGTGCAAAGCGGAATAGAGGATGCGAATGGATGCCAACGGCTGGCCACAGCATTCAGCACTGCCCATAACGGTACGCCCGCTGGTGATGCACAAGCGATGGCGGATTTTCTGATCCAAACAAAAGAGATCAGTTCTTTTCAAAGTCGCTGCTTGTTGGCGACGACACCGGTACAGATTCGTTTTGGGCGGTTCGTGCAAGTCAGCGACAAACCGTCGCCGCCGTTGCAGCACTGGTTGCCCGTTCGTTCGGTCGCGGGAATTCCCGGAACAAAGCGTAACGGTTTTTTGTTGCGTGTTCCCGCATCGCATTTAAGCGATCAGTTGAACCAATGGTTGGCCGCGCACGCCAGTGTTACGGCCCCCGGATTACAGCCATTCGAACTGTATGGTTCCCCGGGTTCCGACATGCAAGTCTTCACGCGATTGTTGCCGGGCAAATCGCTGTTTGATCTGACCAAAAAGAAAATGAAGGTCGCGAAGCGTCAAGCATTGCAAGTTGGCGTCAGCATCGCCAATTCGCTCCAAGCGATGCACGAGCGGTCACTCGTTCACGGTGAAGTTCGAGCGGATCGGGTTTGGATGGACAAAAATTCCGAAGCCATTTTGCTTCGAGATCCTTCATCGCCGCCGCGACCACCGCGGGTCGATCAATCGCTAAGCTGGATCGACGCGGGCGAATCGCCAGGTGCTTATGCGGCTCCGGAGTTCGCTGATCCAAACGCGATGTGTACGCCCGCGACAGATATTTATTCGTTGGGCTGTTTGTTGTTTCGAATGATCGTTGGACGGTTAGTTGTCTCAGGCGAATCGGTTGAACAGGAGATTACCGAACAACTGACAGTTGCCCCAGAAGAATTAGCAACAGCGATTCAACAGGGCCAGTCCGGCGATCCGATCCTGCGCGTCATCGCGTTTGCGATGGCCAAAAATCCGGCGGCCCGATTTGCATCAGCCGGACAGGTCGCCGATGCCCTTAATGCCGTTTTGTCGACGATCCCCGAAAGCAGCGCGTCAAAGTCAAAAATCCGCAAGAACGAAAAGTCATCCCTAGACTTGCGCGAAGCCGCCGGACTTGCAGCACCATCGGCAAAAAAAACGCCGCCAGCAGAAAAGAAATCGCCGCCAGCTGAAAAACAACCCAGCAACAAAAAATCCAGCCGAGACAAATCCAGCCGACAGAAACCCATTCCATCAAAGACTGACCCACCAGCAACTCAACCACCACCAGTCCAGCCTCCACCACCTGCTCCTGCACAGCCACCCGCTGCTGCCACACAACCACCTCCTGCACCACCCGCAGAGAAACCAGCGCCCTCGGAGCCTGCCGCTCAGCCGGAGCCAACCCCGCCAGCAGTTACGGCACCACCAGCAGTTACGGCACCACCAAGCGTTTCGACACCACCGCCAGTTGCACCAACAACCCCGCCCCCTCCTCCCGCCGTCACCGCGCCAGCCGTTTCCACAACCGAGACACCGTCGACGGCGGCGGCATCGGCTTCTCCACCGCCAATCATCGAAAAACCGGCGCCCACAGGATCTGCCAATAAGCAGATGGAAACAGGAGCCGATTTCAATTCATCACTTCAGTCAGCGGATGGACAAAGCGCCCCGGCGCCGACGCGAAAACGTAGAAAACGTAAAAGCAAAAAACACTTGGTGCTTGCTGGTTTGTGCATCCCCGTACTTGCCATGATGATCATGGTGTTGGTCCGCAAGCCCACCTACCCTGAACCCGTAAAAAGAAAACCTCGTCCCCCGATTCCTGCGGTGATACCGCCGGTAGGCGATGCCAATCGCAACGTGGCTGTGGTTGATCCGACCACACGTCCGCAGCCGAACCCGAATCGAAATTCAGATCCTGCAACTGGCGGCCAATATCAACTAGCCGACGATGCACAGATACTGTGGGCTCCACCTCACAAAGCCAACACACCCAGCGCTCCGCTGGATTTGTTACCACCTGGTCCGGCCGTGATCATTTCGGCTCGACTCAATCAACTATTACAAGACCCAACCGGCGACGAAGTGATAAATGCTTTGTCTCCAGAATTGTCCAATCTGATCACGCAAGCTGCCAATCGTGCACGCGTAGACGTGAAATCAATTGATCGCTGTTCGGTTGCCCTTCATCCAGGCAAAAATGGCTGGCCGCAAGTGTCTTTGGCAATCGAACTGCTGGAACCAAGGACTGTCAAAGAGCTAACGGACAAATGGGAAGCCTCAAAAGGCAAAACGAAAGATGGCGCAACGGTCTACGCCGGCGATGATCTGGACAGTGATGCCTTTTATTTAGGGGATTCACAAAAAGGCGCCATGGCTGGCGATTCCAAGGTCAAGCGATTCGCTATCGGAAGCCTCGACATGATCAAACGTGTCGCCGAAGTCGAAGGCAGCGCGGTCGCTTTGTCGCCAGCGTTGGGAAAACTGTGGAACCAATCCAGCGTCGAATCTGATTTCGTTGCACTGGTGACTCCCAACTTTTTGTTTGCCGACGGGCGCGCGATGTTGGAATCGGTTGCCCCCCAACTGATCGAACCACTCAAGAGCGTCATGATTCCAGATTTTCGCGCCGTATTGTTTTCGGCCAAAGTCGCCGATGGAAATGTCTATACACAATTCAGTGCGACGCCCAATGGGGTCGTGACCGTCGGAGTATTGAAAGGCAAATTGAAATCTGCGATTGAAAGTTGGCCGACTTGGGCAGAAGAATTCATCGTGGATTCAAGCCCCGATCGTTCTTGGCGATTGCTCGCATTTCGGTTACCGCAGATGATGCGTTTCTTCGTTCAACACACCCGGTTTGGCCAGAGCGGTAATATTGCGATTGCCAACAATTACATGCCGGCAAACGCCGCGTCTCAAATCTCCGTTGCCACGTTGCTGGCAATGAACACGCAGCCTGGACAAGAAACCGTAGCGATGGCAAGCGCCGCAAAACCGCTCACACTCGACCAGATTTTGGATCGAAAAATGACCATCTCGTTTGAGGCCGAAGATCTAAACATGGCCGTCAAAGCGGTGTTAGATGAATTCCAGAGTTCATTGCCGTCCAACACCCAAATGCCACCGCTGCGAATCGTGGGCAGTGACTTGGAGGCGAAAGGGATCACACAAAATCAAACGGTGCGAGACTTCAACAAACGCGATTTACCGTTCCGCACGGTGCTGACTGACCTGCTGGTGGGTGCAAATCCCGACAAGACAGCCGCTGGCCCTGATGACCCCAAACAGGCACTCGTTTGGGTCGTCGCTGACAAACCAGGATCCCCTGGCGTAAAGGAAATTTTGATCACCACACGCGTAGCGGCTGATAGTTTGTACGAGCTCCCGGCTGAGTTTGTCGTCAAACAATAGCGTTGATCCCCTATTTTCGGCAGGTTCCCCGATACAGAAACTGACGGCTTAGGGGAGATAGATTCACATCGATTCGGTTTGCTGTCGGATCATCCGGGTTATAAGGGATGACTAAAATTTTCCCGCGCCGACTCGCATCGCTAGTCTCTTGTATTGGCATGTTCACAATTACAATTGATTTCTCTGGTTGCAGCATCGACTCAGTTTTTGGTCGCAAATTCCACACGCTGCGATACACGTAGTCTTTCCCACAGTAGATAGTTTTATGCGAGTTATTGTCACAGGTTCCAGCGGGTTAATTGGTTCCGCAGCGGTACGCCATTGGGATGCGTTGGGCGATGAAGTCATCGGTATCGATAACGATATGCGAGCCACGTTCTTCGGCCCTGACGGAAGCACGAAATGGAACCAAAGTGTTCTAGAAACGGAAACAAAGAACTTCCGCACTGTGTCGATCGACATTCGCGACAAAGAAGCCATCTTGGATCTGTTCAAAAACGAAAAGCCTGACCTGATCGTTCACTGTGCGGCACAACCGTCACACGACAAAGCAGCCGCGATTCCGTTCTTGGACTTTGAAGTCAACGCCAACGGCACACTGAATCTATTGGAAGGAACTCGCCAATTCGCACCCGACGCCGTGTTCTGCCACATGAGCACTAACAAGGTCTACGGTGACGCGCCAAACGAACTGCCGCTAAAAGAATTGGAGACGCGTTGGGAATATGCGGACGAAAAAGATTACGGCGGAATCGCCGAATCGTGCCGAATCGACCAAACGATGCACTCCTTGTTTGGCGCATCCAAGACAGCCGCCGATGTGCTGGCACAAGAATACGGAAAGTACTTTGGGCTAAAGACCGGAATTTTCCGCGGTGGTTGTTTGACCGGAGCCAGCCACAGTGGAGTGGAGTTGCACGGATTCTTAAGCTACTTGGTCCACTGTGCTGTCGTCGGCAAGCCCTACACCATTTTTGGTTACAAAGGCAAACAAGTACGCGACCAAATCGAGTGCAGTGATGTGGTCAAAGCGTTCGAAGCGTTCTCCAAGAACCCACGCCCTGGTGAGGTCTACAACATCGGCGGCGGTCGCGACAATGCGGCAAGCGTGCTGGAATGCATCACCATGATCGAAGAAATCGGTGGCCACAAGTTGGAGTTTTCTCTTGGTGATGAAAACCGCAAGGGCGACCATATCTGCTACATCAGTGATCTATCAAAACTACGTCGCGACTATCCCGACTGGGATATCCGCGTGTCCCTGAAAGAGATCCTGACGCAAATGATCGCAGCGGCAGAAAGCAAAGTCGCAAGCAAAGCGTAGCCAGCAGTTTCCACCCAAGACCTATTAACCAACAGCGAAGCTGTTCAACAACATAGCCCGGAGTCGCACAGCGCACTCCGGGTCTCGTGTCGCCTCCCAACGCACAAACCCTGAAAGGGTTTCACAACTCCACATTTGTCGAACCCCGCTGGGGGTTCATGGTGAATCCTTTTTCTCCTACCCAGCGTGCGCTGCGCGACACTGGGCTTTGTTGTTGAAGCCCGTCGGGCTTGACTGCACTGGCTGTTTCAGAAAACGGAACCTACAGGCCCGAATTCGCAACCTGGGAAATCCCGTAGTCAAAAAGAACACGGCCTAGCGTTAAACGGCTTTCTTGGCCCTTCTGCGATCTCTGTAAAACTAGCCGGTGATGGGCTATTTCTCTGGTCGTTCAGGTTACAATGCGTGCCGAAAAGCACGAATTAAATACCATTGAAACACCATCGACTTACAACATGTTCAAAAACTCAATCGAGTGGGCACCCAAAGAGAGACAACCAACGCACGCCACCTTGATTCGCACACTCGTCGCATTTGTGTTGGTCATTAGTTTCCAGCCATCTGTTGACGCTCGCGAATATACAGTCGCAAGCACCGAAGCTGCTTCGGACGACAACCCGGGAACACTCGAAGAACCACTTCGTACGATCGGTGCAGCGATCAATGCGGTCCTGCCCGGCGACGTCATCACTGTCTTAGAAGGAGACTACCGCAACGAAGACAACGGCTTTGGAGTGGGCGTCATCCCGATTTTGAAATCGGGAAATTCGTCGCAGCCGATTTTGATCAGTGCGGGTGCTGGACAGAAAGTGACAGTCAGCAAGTTCTTGATACAGGATGCCAGCGACCTGGTCATACAGGGATTTGAATTTCGTGGATTAGATTTCAGTTCTGTCGACGACTGGAGACCCATGCCCCAAATTGTCAGGACACCAGATCCTAACTTGCCGCGCCCCGATTTCACGGAACCGTTTGAAACGCGTGCGTCACAGATCCACGACGAATTCGCAACCTATTTTTCACTTGTCCAACAGCTCGATTTTTCTAGCGGGATTGATCTGCATAATTGTCGACGAATGACTGTCCAGTGGAACGACGTCAGCGGATACTTTGCCGGCATACAGTGCCGTGGTTGCAATCAGATCAACATTCGTTCCAACAAAATCAGAGAATGCACCAACGGCATCTTTACCTTTTACAGCGATGATGGTTCCCCGGGACTAACGACGTCACCGATCAGCTTCAACGATGTTCAACAGTGTCTTGACAATGGAATTGACATCCGCGCCGAATCCAGATCTGTACGTGTCGACGACAATCACGTTGCGTTTAATGGCAGAGCTCATATCTCGCTACAAGACGGAGCACATCGCTGCCGAGTGCGATTCAACTCGTTGCACAACGGTGGATACTATTCCGAAACGATGGTCTTTCCCGGCAGTTCGGGAATCAGCTTGAACGACACTGGCACCGACAATGTGGTTTCAGACAATCACGTCAGGACGCAGCTTGACCTGACGGGCATCGATGGAAATGGAATTATCATCGATATTCTTCGCGAAAACGCCACCGCATCGGTGATGCGCAATACCTCAGTCAATAATTCAGGCGCGGGATTGAATCTGACGCTTAGCCCAGGGACACTCGTCCGCGGAAACGTGTTTGCGCTTAACGGACGCTTCGGAGCGGCACGATACCCGCGGCTTGGTAGCGACCCTCGCCGTGGCCCTGGAATCAAAATCTCGCGTAACGAAGACATCAACAACATCATTACGAATAACGAACTGGTTCGTAATAACGCGGCGGGGATTCAGTCTTCGGGCAACATCGATCTTCAAGCCGAAGTGGATCGAAATCGATACATGGTATTTAACGAACCGTTGATTCGCGACGGCTTTGTACCAGGTGATCGCGAGTATTTCACGTTGTTTGACGTGATCATCAATACGGGCAGAGAGATCAATGGCAGAGTTTGGCCGTGGTAACTGATACGCGCTAACGGTTAAGATTCAGCTGCCATAAAGCGTTAGCTGGATTTTGGCCGCAAGCACATCACGCGGATCGGATGCTCAGGATCATCGCTGAGCACGATTTTCTCTTCTTGGTAATCCCATGGCCGGTCTGCGATCCAATCGCGAAATTCGTTGGCAATGATTCGATAGGGATCACTCAAAAGAACCTGACCATCGGTAGCCAAGTGTTGTTCAAGACACCGTTCCAGTTCCGGCCACAAGGTTCGCAAATAGGTTACATCGCTTCCCAGAATCAACGGAAACTTGTCACCTGGAACTTTGTCGACCCCGAATCTCAATCGGCGGATATCACATTGACCCTCAATCGGCGCGGTACTCATGCGAACCAGCATCAGCGGATCATCGACTCCGTCGGTTAGCGTCACCTGTGCCCCGCGCAGCGCCGCAGCGATGCCGGCATGGCCAGTGCCGCAGCCAAGTTCCAAAACTCTCTTGCCGTTTAGATCAAGCCGCTCCAGGTAGTGATCCAATCCAGATGCCGCTCGCCAAGTGGCTGCCCAGAATGGATCGATCACGCCCTTTTCTCCTGCGTCTTGTCGCTCGCAAGCGTCAATCAACATTCCGTCTGGGTCTGCTGCGACAGCAAGTTGCCAAGGTTGATTGGCGACTTGAGTCTCTTCCCATTTCCATTGAAAACAACTTGACGTTTTCTCGGCAAGCGTTTGCATCGTTTCAGAATCCAACATCCTTGACCTGTCTTTGATAAATTCCATTGATGGTTGCATTTCGATCAGATCAAGTCAGATCGTCGCGCATCCATTGGGCGACTTCGGCAGCATAGTAAGTAAGGATACCGTCAGCACCAGCACGCTTGAACGCCAGCAGGCTTTCCAAGACCGACGTCTTTTTGTCCAGCCAACCTTTCTCGGCGGCGGCAGCCAACATCGCATATTCACCGCTCACCTGGTAGGCAAACGTTGGCACGCCAAAAGTCGATTTGACTCTTTGCACAATATCCAAATAGGGCATGCCCGGTTTTACCATCACGCTATCGGCTCCTTCCGCCAAATCCAGCGCGACTTCGTGCAGTGCTTCGTCGCTTTGCGAAGGCGATTGTTGATAAGTTTTCTTGCTAGCACCTGCCAAGTTACCAGATGATCCGACCGCATCGCGAAACGGTCCATAAAACGAACTCGCATACTTGGCTGCGTACGACATGATCTGCACATTGCTATGCCCCGCACCATCCAGTGCGCTGCGGATCGATCCAATGCGGCCGTCCATCATGTCACTCGGTGCGATCACATCGCATCCCGCATCGGCTTGCACGACTGCTTGGCGGCACAGTACATCGACGCTTTCGTCGTTGATCACATCACCGTCGCGAACCAAGCCGTCATGACCATGGCTGCTGTAAGGATCCAGCGCGACGTCACAGATGACGCCCAAAGCGTCACCGACTTCCTTTTTGATCGCACGCACGGTTCGGCAAACCAAGTTTTCCGGATTGGTGGCTTCTGCGGCATCGTCGGTTTTTAACTCTGCCTGAGTCGCTGGGAATATGGCGATTGCGTTGATACCCAACTCACAGGCAAGCGCGGCCTGCTGACAGATCGATTCGATTCCCATTCGCTCGACACCCGGAAGACTCTCGATACTCTCTCGCGTCGTAGAATCATGAACAAACATTGGCCAGATCAAATCATTGACGCTCAGGCTGCATTCGGACATCAGCCGACGTGACCAATCGTAGCGTCGGGCTCGTCGCATTCGAGTGGCCGGGAATGGTCCGCGAGCAAAGTTTGGCATTTGGGTTCTCTGGAGGCTTAACGACTGTTATGCAGATTCGGCAGTAACAGTGTAACGTGAGACCATGCAAATTCCCTACCGGACTGGTTTCGCCAATGGCAGGTGCTTTTCTTTGCTTAGCGGTCGCCGCAACAAGCATAAAAAAACGCCACCCTTAGAAAAGGATGGCGTTTCGTTTTCAAAAATTTAAAAGCGGCTTTAGCGACGACGTCGTCGCGTCACAACGCAAACACCCATGAAGGCAAGAGCCGCAAGCGAGCTTGGCTCAGGCACGGCAGCCGTCCCAGTGAACGTGCTGTTGAATGTAAGTACGCGAAAATCCGAGTCAGCTGCTGAGTTGAAGAAGTTGTCTTGACCTGTCAACTGGAAACTCGGAAGTGGCGTGAAGTTGAACGGACCATTATTCGGGATCGTTTGTCCGTTGAGAACAGCGATTTCGCCTGCAATATCAACCCCTGTCAATTCAAAACCAGAAAACCCATCAAAGGCGACTGAGCCACCGGAGACAGACGTGAATCCCGCAAACGTGATTGTCAGTTCGTCATCTGCATTGATTCCATCTGTACCGTTGCCGGCGATACCGAGTCCATCAACCGTTTGTTGCAAGTTCGCTGGAGCAGGCGCCCCACTTACGTCACTACCTGTAACCTGGAACTGAGCAGTAAAGGTGACACCGTTGTCGGTAATCGGAGCGCTGTTGATAAGCAAACTTGTGCCCAGCAATCCACCGTTACCAGCAAGCGAAATGGTTTCAGTCACGCTGGCATCGGAGCTACCTGCCATCATCAAGCAAGCGGCAACTGCCATGAATAGTTTCTTCATAGGAGGCCTTCGGGGTTAGGATAAATCCGGATATGTATATTTTCGTACACCTGCATGTGTGTGTTCCCAAGGTACTTACTGGGCGAGATTTAGCAACGAAAAAGCTACCTATCTATCCATAAGGCCTATTTTGGGCAACTTTTTGTTCGATTCACAGCCGAAATTGGATGCTAAACGCTATCAAATCAGCCGTCTCCAGGCGTCAAACGTCCGGTTTAACCCAAGCTCAATTTGGCTGCTAGACACAAGTAACTTGAGTTCCAACGGGAACCGGTTCACGACGGTGAGACCGGTTCTACAGCTCAGCCCCATCACTGTGGGGTCAAACCGCGCAGGGTTGTGACGCCTGTTCGGCAATACCCATCTGTCCTGCATCTAAGTGCATTGACGGGTTCGAGAGTCCTGTCGATTTTGAATCAACCCTAACCGGTACATTGCGTTTGTCGCTCGCTTTCGGTCGGCAAACCTCTGCAGACGGGACGATCACAAAACCAAGACGCAAGAGCATCACAGGGACCGTGGTGGTTTTGCACAAATCAAAAAACTCTCAAAAGCGAATGTTCTCATGGATGAGTTACACGCCAATCGTCGTTTTGCACGACGGCTTGCATTGATGGCCGCAATACAATGCTCGGTCATGTCTGGCTATATTCCCTACGCAGGCTACACCTGCCGGGCAGAAGGTCCTCAGCAATCTCAAAGCGCTGATCATTCTCTTCGCACGTTGCTAAACAAAGGTTGGGACAACCAAACGTCGCAATCAAAACAGTGGCGTGGAGCTGATACCGACAAGAAGGCCTCGTCTTCTCGCGAGTCGCAACGGCGCACAACTGATCGCCGATCACTGCAACTGAACGTAGTCAAACGACCGGACATAAAAACTTCGCCGGAGAAAACTGCGCCGGAGAAAAATCAGCTCCCCAAACTCCTTCCGCTTCAAATCGAAGCCGTCAAAGCGATCCAAATTCATCCGCAAAAGCAAGTTTATCTGTTGCCCAAAGGAGATCTGGTTGTTCCAACACCCAGACTGCCCAAACCAGATGCACCGACCCTAAAGACGCTCACTAGTAGTGAAACGATTGACAGTGTCATTCAAGAGCAGCGTCGCAAAGCGCTCAGTCGTATCGCACTGGACCAGGGTTTTACTTTGCTAAATCCTGATCGCAACAAGACGCCTAGCACTACAGAGGCAACACCAAGCGATCAGTCAACGAAAAACTCGCGTTTCGAGATGCCATCGAATCAAGCGAAAAAAGAGACGCAGAGTCTTCCGGCGACTCCCGTCAAGGCGACGCTTGCAGCTCCCGTCCAACGTCCATCTGAGCTAACAACCGTTCATGCCGCGAAACTTCGAGATGTTGCACAGTTGCACCTTCGCGACGCTTCAGATCGCCTTCGCCGTGGCGCAACGTTTAGCGCTAAACGACTGATTTTGAAAGCGTTAAACAACATCGTCCAGATGCGAGATTTGCAGGACGGTGGCAATCAGCATGCACGCGATTTTCAGTCTGCCATGACGGCGATTCGCGAGTCAAAGGACTTTCGTGATGAGTTGGGCTCGGTCAATCATAAGGCAATCGAAAGACTGGTCGCAACTCACACCACAGACGTGCTGAAAAAACGGGATATGGCTTCCGTTACATCGCTGCACGCGATGGAGTGCTACCTCTTTGAGACGCAAGAAAAATTAACCAGCTCGGTACAAGATGTCGCCGCTGCCAGTCAAGCACTTTCGTTGCTTGGACAAGTGGAACGTTCCATGGCAACGGCTTCGGATACCCATGCCGCAGCAACGGCCCTCACGTTTCAGAAAGTAGCGGTCGCGATCGATCCCAATAACACGCAGGCTCAATACGCGTTGGGCGAAAACTTGCATTCCCAAGGTTTACATAGCCAGGCATACGAGGCCCTGTCCGTTTGCGTCAATCGTCGACCTGATCGCAGAAGCTATCAGTTGATGATGCGAGTCGCAAAGCGATTGGGTGATGGGGCAACCGCCAATAATTGTTTGGTCGCACTTCGAGACCCAAAATTGCCCAGCACAACACCAGTGCGTCGCCTAAGTGCGGCGGATTTCGCGACGACCTACCGACCATCCAATGACATTTCCCGCAACGCTCCAAAGACGGTTGCCCGTGCAGAAAGCGCGCAGAAATCATTGGAAGCCAAACCAGTCTCATCGAAAACAAAAATCGGTACCAAGTGGAGAGGGTGGATATCAAAGAAGCTTCGCTAGGACGCCGAGCACTCTCTTTGAACGGTTGCCGCTTTGACGCGGAAACCACCATCCCAACTGCAAGTCTTCTAAGGATAGTGATAGACAGATGGTTCTAAAAAAACAAAACTTACGTTCGATGTTGATGGTCGGCTTGCTGATCGTCAACGCTCCGATGCTGGCGACCGTTTCCTTGGCACAAGATAACGAAAATGTGTCTTCGGTACTCGAAAGCGGATTGGATCGGCCAAATCTGGGCGTAACGACAAAGAAAGCGACGAATGCGTCGCGTGCACCCAAAACGGCTATTGAATCAGCTGCGAAAGAATTAGCTGGTAGTGAACCGGCTGCGATCGAATCAGCTATGAATGATTCGGCTGGGATCGAATCAGCTAGGATCGAATCAGCTAGGATCGAATCAAACGTCCAGCAACTCCCACCCTCCCAAACATACGACCACAACATGGTCGCTTACAGTAGTAGGCCACCGGTCACCGCGCATCACTGTGGGGCGTGCGTGAATTGCGCCGATCGAACTGGTCAAACAGCAACCATGATTGGCGGGTTGGGCATCCAGCATGGCCTTGGTCCCTGCCCAAACGAAGAATGCCAATGCTGGCAGTGTCCCTATCGACAACCCTTTAACGTACGTGGTCCGGGCGAATACGCTGGACCCTCGCGAACAGATCGAGTTTCCGTCTATCGTTTGCGAACGGGCGACGTGATTCAATTCACGTTCTTAATGACGCCAATGAAATCAGCTGGAGCCTATCGCTTGGTCGTTGGTGACGAGCTGATGATCGAATCGGGCGCCGACGAAGACTTGCAGCGAGGAACTATCGAAAAAGGCCTAAAAATCCAACCTGACGGAACCATCTCGTTGCGATTGATCGGCGAAATACATGCCGAAGGTCAATCGGTAGAGGAGCTTCGCGATGTTCTGAACGAAGCCTATGAAAGGTACTATCCAAAACCTCTGATCGACGTCACTCCTGTCAACACGGGCACCGCGGCCCGACAAGTGCGTGAAGCGATCAATGGGCTGGGAGGATTCGATTCACAAACTTTGGCTCAGACTGTCACGCCCCAAGGTGACATTCGCTTGCCTCGCATTGGCAGCATTCGAGCTCAGGGATTATCGCTTGACGAGTTAAAAGAAGAAATCAACCTTCGCTACGACGAATTGGTCGGTGGCATTGAAGTTGAACCGTCGCTGCAGTCTCAGGCACCACACTATTGCTTTGTGCTTGGGGAAGTTCGCCAGCCTGGCCGTTACAACATGGACACACCCACAACAGTACTTGGGGCGATCGCATTGGCAGGCGGTAAAACCCTTGGTGCCAATTTAAGACAGGTCGTGATTTTCCGCCGTGGTGACAATTGGGAATTGATTTCGACTTTGGTCGACATTCGCGCTGCAACGCTGGGCAGACAATCTCACGTCCGCGATGAAATCTGGATTCGCGATGGTGATGTGATCATCTTACCCGAAACACCGATTGAATTGTTCAACGACTTTGTCCAACAAGTCTTTACCGAAGGCATCTACGGGGTTCTGCCACTCTCAGCCTCGTACAACTTTGGCGACAGTTTCAACTAATCGTTCAAAGACACCATCCACTGTTTGAAGCATTGGCAAGGAAGACGCTCCGGCGTCCCCTTGCCAATGTTTCGTTCGAAGCGAGGTGATT
>CAZZDZ010000012.1:21731-38721 GCA_964652675.1 uncultured Pirellulaceae bacterium | reverse complement strand
TGGATTGCGATGAATGGGCCGCCATCTTGGTTGTTGCCGTTACCGTCGAAGCGGAAAATCTGGTTCGACCCGTTGTCAACAACATAGAAAAGTCCATCTGGCCCGAAATCCAATGAAGCAGGTGTAAAGCTGCCTCCAGGAGACACAAACCCGCCAGACGGATCAGCCTCGCCTGTACGCAGATCAAAGCGGTCGATTCGCCCTGAACCTTCGTTGGCAACATAGAGGAATCGGTCTTGAATGATAAAGTCAGCGGGAGCGTCGATGGGATCGCCGTCGGCTGCAGAAGCAAACGTTTCTAGTGGGTTTCCATCTATGTCATATTTTAAAATGGAGTTAGTGTTTTGACTGAGAACGTAGAGTTCGTCTGCAGGGCCGAACACAATCTTTCGCGGTGAATCGACACCGGAGATGAATGGGCCGCTATCAGGTGACAGCCCTGTGTCAGGGTCGAACCGCCAAATTTCGTTGCTTGCAGCATCCCCCACGTATACCAGTCCATCTGGTCCTGTGGTTACAAACGTAGGAACACCTAAATCGGCCTCGCCGATTACATTGATGAATTCTCCGGTTGATGCGTCAAATCGATAGAGCCCATCGTTAGCTACATCAGCACCAGAGACAAAGAAATCGGCTTCGTGCCACGTACCGTCTTCATCAACGGCAACCACCCGTATATTTTCTGTTTGCCCACCATTGGTGTAAACATGAGTCGCAGTGTTTCCAGAGTGCGATGTAATGCTACCGTCACCCCAGCTTACCAGCCAGGTGATCGTGTCATCGCCTGGATCGATTGCGGATAAGTTGAGTGTGTAAACTTCGCCTTCCCTGACAACGGCATCACCCGATACCGAAATTTGTGGCGCGACGTTCTGAACGATTAGGTCGTGAACAACAGTGGTTTGCTGGGCTCCATCGCTGACAGTGGTCGCGATTTGATAGACACCATCGTCGATGATTCCAAGTGCATTCAAGTCCGCCCAACTAAGCGTTTCAGTTTGGGTCGTGAAATCAGCGACAAAGGTTCCGTTGAAATTGACATCCCATTGATAAGTCAGCGGTTGGCCTTCCGGATCTACTGAACCAGAAGCATCGATTACGACTGAATCACCTTCGTTGATTATCCAGTCAGCGTTGTTGACATTTACGATTGGAGCTTGGTTCACGATCGTTACGTTCACGGTTCCACTGATCAGATGGGTACCGTCAGTTATGGTGTATGTAAACGTATCCGTCCCGACTTGCGATCCGTTGACCGTATAGTCCACCGTGTTATCCCCATTGATAACAACCGATCCCTTCGCTCCTTGAGTCACCGACACAACTGACAACGAATCCCCTTCGGGATCGCTATCGTTGCCAAGAACATTGATAGTTAAAGGATCGTTTCCAAATGCCGTACCAAAATCCATCAGCGCAGTGGGCGCGTCATTGGTTCCTACGATTTCAATCGTTATCGATGATGTCACCATGTCAGTGCCATCAAAGACGGTGTATTCGAATGTTCTAAATTCGCTTGTCCCAGTTGGCAACGCGTCAAAACTCACGTCTGGGGTAATCGTGAACGTGCCGTTTCCGTTGTGAACGACGGTCAAATCATCGGGTACATTGTCGAAGCCGGTCACAGTGAGAACGTCGTTGGAATTGACATCCGTATCGTTGTCTAGCACATTGCTGGTCGTGAACGTGGTGGAACGTTCGGTGCTGAAACCAGTGCCACTGTCAGGGTTTACTTGCGGTGCGACGTTGGTGACCGTGATTGTCGTCACACTAATGATCGAATCGCTGATGCCATCGTTCACTCGCAAAGCTGCCGTAAAAACACCGTCGTTGTCGACACCAAACGCTTGCAGTTCTGCCCACGTTAATGAGACGAAACCATCGGATTGTGTTAGATCCGCTTCAAAGTTTCCTGAAAAGTCAAAATCCCACGAATACGTCAGGCCAAATGGCCCATCGCTGTTGGAGCCCGCTCCATTGAGAACGATCGACTGACCTTCGCTGATCGTCACCGCATCACCGGCGAACGCGACGGGCAGTTCGTTTGCCGCGGTGCCGAATTGTCGCGCAAAAACTCCGGTCGTGCCATCCGAATCGACGCCTGTCCAGACCGCAACTAAATTGTTCCTGTCGATGACTGCGGACGAGGCAAAGGTCTGATCCCCTGCTTCATTCACATTGATTTGAAACTGTTCTCTCGTTTCCACCCAATATCCGATCACAGCTTGACCATCGGAATCAGAAGGCTCGTTCCAAGTCACGAACGCGTCACCATCTGGTGTCACCGAAATGACTGGATTCCTAGCGTTGGCCGCACTCGTAGTAGTTTCGAATTCTGGGTTCAAAAGATCTGCATCGTACTGTGCCGTGGCAATGCCTGCCACGCCAAAAAACATTGACTCCGCAAAGCCTGCAACAAAAACAGTTCCATCAGCCGATGTCGCTACGGAAGGTGTGAATCCGTCAAACAACGGTGGGTTGACGATTCGGAAGGCAATCCGATTACCAGAATCATCGAACCTGACCAAAGCGATATCAACACCTTGCTGCCAAACCAGAACAAAGTGCCCATCTGGCTGTATGGCGATATCGGGAAAAAACGGGGCACTTGCTGATGTGTCTGCTATGCGATCAACCAAGTCAATTGGATTGCCTTGCGCATCGAATCTGCGAAAGAAGGCACCCTGTACATCACCGTGGCCTTCCCCCACCCACGCAATGGTGATGTTGCCAGTGGTTCGATCGATTCCAACCACACTGTCGCTTTGGGATCCCGTGATCGTGGTGTTGACACGAAACTCCTCAGCAGACCTAGCCGTTCCGTCGGCGTCATATATCCTTGCATACACACTCGCAGCGGTTCCATCTTGATTGGCGCTCGTCCAAGTGGCGACAAAGTTGCCTGCGACATCGGATTCGACTGATACATATTGCTGGTCACCGGCAGTGAATTCGTTCAGCCTAATCTCACCGGTCAACGGAATACCTGCAGCGGCGAAACGCTGCGCGTAGACACCCGCCTGATCGCCATCTTGTCCAACACTTGTCCAGACGACGACAAAACTACCGTCCCCAGCTACCGAAACGGATCGTCCGCTATTAGAAAATTCTGATGCCGTCTTTTGGTCAAAACCAGCGGTGGTCGAAAGCAGAATATCTGGACCAGTCGAGGGAGTTTGAAGCAATTCTGTTGGTACGTGTTCAAACGCGCCAATGTCGGCAGCCCCAATGCGTGCCCGATGACGTTGGTCAGTGGCAGGAGAAGTCGCCGATCCTGCATCAATGGCATCACTGTCGGAATACAGATAGTGGACTTGTCCAAACCCACCGCCATCCAACAGCGGACTTAGGGCGGCGTTAGCATCGAGCAGGTCAGTTATGACGAATCCCGTGCCACCACTGGAGTCGCCGAACAGATTGTTGCCCAAGCTTGTGAGTTCTCCGAATACGTCGCTGCTGGAGGACGCAACATTGTTTGCAATAATCGAATCTTGAATCTGAAACGCGCCGTCAATCCTGGCGATCCCGCCACCAGTTGCTGCTTGGTTAAACGCGATGGTAGATGCGAGCACAAAAACCGGTTCTTGTGAATGGATGCCCCCGCCTAGGCCGTTTACCACGTTATTGCTAATCGTCGAATTGACGATCGACAGATCGATTGCGTTATCGTCGTTAAAAACGCCACCGCCATTGGCCGCCGTGTTATGGCTCACGGTGACACGGTCAAGCGTTGCAGTGCCCCTGTTTAGAATCGCTCCACCTTCACCCGAGCTTGTGTTTCCAGACAGGACAACTTCCGTCAGATTGACAGTGCCACTGTTAAAGATTGCTGCTCCGGACGAGGAAACACTGTCCGCGATAATAACGCGTTCAGCGATCAGACTGCCAGCACCATTGACACGAACTGCACCACCACCACCACTTCCGGCGCTGAGAGCATTGACGAGACTCACATCTCTGAGCGTCAGTTCGGCGCCAGCAACGACCTCGAAAATCCGCCTCTCGTTGATTGCATCAATGATGGTTGTGTTCGCATCGACGCCCACAATCGTAACGTCTTTCAAAATGTCTAAATCACCAAGATTTCCGGCTTCGTCGTTGCCAGTGATGGAGACCTGGTACGTCGTGTTCGCCTGCAGTTCGATCGTATCACCACCACTGCCCGCATTGACTTGCAAGATGGCTTCTCGCAGCGAAGTCACGCCATCGTTGGCATCAACAACATCCAAGCCAGTCGTGACTTGAATGACTGCCAACTTACCGACCCACTGATCCTGAAAATCAGTTGAAAACGCAATTTGAGTGTCAATGACACCCGTGGCGTACTCTAACACCCAGTCAGCATCGTATTGTTCGTGTCCGGTGTCGTTAGTACTGGCCGCCACATCCGCACCTGAAAGCGTGCTAAGCGACTCGATCAATTCACGGCCAGAAGCGTTACCAGCGAGATCACAACCGTAGATCAGAATATCCGCGTCACTGGAAAGTGAATTTTGCCAGCCAGCAATCTGGCCGGCATATCCATCGATGACCGATTCAGTCAGCCAAAGGTTGCCAAGCTGGACTGCACCGTCGCTGCCGTGCGAAACGATATGCAGCGAATCAATATCCGCGCGACTCGCCAAAATCTCTGTGATCTGTTCGATGCCGTCTCGATCAGCATCCAGAACGAATACGCTTGCGTCTCGCCCCGATCTGCTGAGGTCTTCTAGGAACTCATCCAAATCAGGCAAACTGGAATCAACAATGATAATCTCATTGACTTCTTGCGCAGCGGCATCCGACGCTGCTGCATTCTCATTGTCGTTGGACTCTTCAGTTGGCTGCACTTCAGCGACATTTGCGCTGGTATCATCGCCCTCAGCTACAACAGCAACGTCGACCGGAGTGGCGCTGAACAAGACACGAGGTTCCAAATCATCCAACATCAAACTGCGATTCGAATTTGACGATTCGTCGGTCGTCGTGACCGCAGAGCGTGCATGAAACTTGGCTTCGTCAGCGATAGCTAAGCAGTTGTGCCACCATTGTTGAAAGCGATTAGGCATGATTGGCTCGCGTTCTATCAAACGTTGTAGGATTTGAATGCATTGATTTGTCGTTGTAACCAGTCCCCACAATCAGGCTGCAGAGGACCATTTGAAGTCTAGGGAACGTTTTCCGGGTGGGTGGGAACCGATTCCGTTAAAGAAGTCAGCTTCGACCAAGCGTTCTGGTTAGGAGGGTCAGCGCGTTTGTACGGGACCCTAATCCAGTTGTGTCAGTTTTTCCCTCGGATGGGGCTGTACCAGCTATTCACATCCTGCCGATTCAAAATGAGTCAGCACTGAGCGTGCGCACACCCCGATGCTGAATGCGGCAAAACCGGGAATTGATTGACACAACAAGTGAATTTCCCATAAGAATTCATGCTTAGGCCATACATCCAACCGAAAAACAAACGCTGGCGAGTCAGGCTAAAACCTGCGCTCATCGGGTCTGCGATCACGGTTGGGTTGATGTCACTGATTGTCAGTGGGCCTGCTTGGGCTCAAAACCCTCAGCAAAGCTGGCTTCATGTTGGGACACCCAAGCGATCCAGCATCATTCAGGCTCAAACTCCCGTCGCTCAACCGAGCATCATTAAATCCGCCGAAGTAGCAAAGTTTCGCAGCGAGCCGGCGCCGCCCCCTGCGCCTGTTGAAAGTGCAATCAAGAAACCCAGTTGGTTGCGAGTTGCCGATCCAAGTAAAAACGCCGCATCGAAGAAAAACTCCAACCCAACGCAAAACCCGTTCGTTCAGCGAGCAGATTCCCAACCACTTGGTTTCCCATCGCAAAAGTCAAGCATCGCCAGTAAGTCATCAAAGAATGCGGCCTACAAACTTGGCGCGGTACAGGGAAAAACCGTAGCGGGTGGACTGGAATTTGACCCAATGGACTTTCAGGATCTAAAGCTCCCAGAAAATGCGCCCCTACCTAGTTCTTCTCCAAACGGTCAAACGGCGTCACCGGGCCACGCGATGCCAGGCCAAACATTCTCAGGCCAAGCGACACTCAACCCACCGACCCCACACTCACCTCAAGTCGGTCTGGGCGCTCCACCCGTTCAGGAATTCAGTTCACCCGATCCGTTTAGCCTGGATGCGCCCAATGCAACGGGGCCAACAACAAATGGTCCAACGTGGAACGGACCCAGCGAAGTGCTCCAGCCACAGCCATCGCAAAGTATCCCAGAGCCTTTGGCGGACGGGTATTCGACGATAGAGCCAAATCCTGAAACAATGCATGGCCCTCCAGAATCAAATGCTGGGGTGGTCGAATCGAAGGGAGCTTTGATTGCACCAAACGTGCCTCGGATTCCGCAAATTTACAAGCACGGGAGTGATCATTCGCGACTGGAACCGTATCGCCAACGGGCGATGGCGATGCAAGACCAACCGTTTTCTGGTCAGTCACCAATCGCAGAAATTTTGGACTCCAGCCAAATCCCTGCTGACGGGTTCAATATGTGGTGGGAACAATCGATGCCCAGTTCCATCGGGCTGTCGAATCAAACCGTACCTGTGGACATCGCAACACTGACTCGCATCGCGCTGGCATCGTCTCCGTATGTACGTTCTATATTGGCCGAGCCACGAATTCTCCAGAGCGAGATTGTAAGTGCTGATTCCGAATTCGATCCAACGGTGTTTTTAGAGGGTCGGTTCACCGATACAAACGAACCGGTTGGTAGCACACTAACAACAGGCGACAACTCGGATCGTTTTGTCGACCAGACCCTGACAGGCACAGCAGGAGTTCGTAGGAGGACGCGTCAAGGAGGAGCGCTAGAGCTTTCTCAGAGAGCTGGTTTCCAGGACAACAATTCGACTTTCCTGGATCCCAATCCACAAGGCACGACGCGGCTGGAGTTCAACTTTACGCAACCGTTACTGCGAGATCGCGGTCGCGTGTTCAACAACGCACGAATCCTGTTGGCAAAACTGGATTTCCAAATGAGCAACACCATCGTTCGCCAAAATTTGGAAGACCATTTGATCAGCGTGACCCAATCGTACTGGGAACTTTACCAGGCGCGTGCCGAATGGCTACAACGGGGCCGATTGCTGAAGTCGGCTGAACACTTGCACGAAGTTTTGCAGGCCCGCAGCAGTGTCGATTCGCAGAAACGCCAGATCTTACGAGCCCGGGTGGCCGTAACCAAACGCCGAAGTGAACTGATTCGCGCGGTGACGCGAATTCAAGATGCTCAAGCACAGTTGCGATTGTTGACTGGTAGCGAGCAGTTGAAATCGTCTCCCCATCTGGAGCTGACCCCACAAGACCAGCCGTTTGAATTTCCAGTGGACGTCTCAACCCGTGACTCGCTGGCCACCGCCTTGGAAAATCGCGCCGATATCGCCGAATCGCTTCGCAAAATCCAGTCCATCTCGGTCCGCGTGGGCGCCGCCAAAAACCAAGTGTTACCCCAATTGGATTTGATTCTGGGTGCTTATGTCGCTGGGATCGATGGCAATCGTAGTTCTCTGCGAGCCTTTAGCAATCAATTCTCCGACGGGCGGCCAACTTATTGGGCGGGGATGGTTTACGAATTACCGGTGGGCAATCGTGGCAACAAGGCTCGCTTGAATCGTAGTCGTTGGGAGTACGCCCAAGCCATCTACGAGTTTCAACAAGCCACGGATGTAGCGTTCACCGAGATCGAAATCGCGGCAAGAGAAACCCGGACGGCTTACAACGAGATGCTGGCCAGAAAGCAAGCGATCGACGCGGCCGCCAGCGAGTTAGCCTATCTGAAACAGCGATGGGAGTTCTTGCCCGAACCCAGCGACTCTGCCGTTTTGCTGATCGACAACATGCTGGATTCACAAGAACGCCTTGCTGACGAAGAAAGCGCGTTCGTTCGTGCCCAAGTCGCCTACGCGTTGTCCTGGATCCAGTTGCGTAGAGCGACCGGTGTGCTGCTGAAATTTGACCAGGCGAACCAATCGGTCAGCGAAGCTTCTGTCTTAGAAACAGCTTCTAACCCGCTCAATACGGCTATCTCCAATACCGAAATAGAATCCATCGCGGAACCAGTTCCATCGTTCGAAACGCAACAGCCAATTGCACGCGATGGACTCAGCGCCTCGCAAGAAAAGTTGCTCCAACAAACCGAGTCGTGGTCGTCGGCTCCGGTTTCGCCACCCACATCAAAGGTGACTAAGAAACCTTGGTGGAGATTCAACCGATGATCGCGTCCGCCAAAGCGCTGACCGATCGGTCATCAATGGCAAAGCAAAAAAACCGAAAGCTTGCCAGATCCGGTTGGATCGAAGGTATCATCCGCGAGGCTCGCGCGGTCGCTGATTCACTGCAAGGATGCGCTCCAGATCAATTGCATGCTCATACAAACCGGCTGAAACGGTTTCTACAAAACGAAGCCGATGCTGATGACCAACGGCTCTTGGCTCTCGCCGGTGGTGGAGTGATCGAATCCATTCGCCAGACGCTTGGATTGAATCTGTTTGACGTTCAAATTCGCGCTGGCATCATTGTCAGTTGTGGTGCGGTTGCTGAAATGCACACCGGCGAAGGCAAGACGCTTTCGGGGGTTCTACCCGCCTACGCCCACGCTTTGTCGCAGCGTGGTGTTCACGTCGCGACCACCAACGACTATTTGGCATCACGCGATTGCGAGCGTTTGACACCCATTTTCGATCGCTTGGGAATGACAGTCGGCAGCCTGTCGCACGATGACTCCGACGAAGAGGCGCGAAAAGCTTACCAGGCAGACGTCACCTATGGACCAGGAAATGTATTTGGCTTTGACTACCTGAAAGACCAATTGACCATCAATGGCCAGAAATCGGGGCCGATCGGTAGTCAGGTCTATCGTCGACTCGTTGAAACCACTCGCAACCAAACATTGCGCCAACGCGGTTTACACTGCGCGATTGTGGACGAAGTCGACCATGTGTTGCTGGACGATGCTGGGTCGCCGTTGTTGTTGAGCAGTTCCAGCCAAGGCGAAGCGCCCGATGCGGAAATACATCTGCAAGCCAAAGCCATCGCCGAGAACCTAGTTGGTGATGTCGATTACAGCGTTTCTGCCAACGGAGCGATCAGTCTAACCGCAGCAGGCTTTGATTCTGTCTACCAGCACGACAAATGGGCCGTGCATGATCAACTGGTCAGGCCGTGGCACGAGTACGTGGTGTTGGCCTTGCGTGCAAACAAACTCTTTCAGCGCGATGTGCACTACGTCGTTCGCGATGGCGAAGTGCAAATCGTTGATGCATCGACGGGACGAATCTTTGAAGATCGAACTTGGTCCGAAGGTCTCCATCAAGCGATCCTTGCCGCAGAAGGCTTGGAGATCATTCCCGAAACGGCGGCGCTGGCAAAGATCACGCGCCAACGCTTCTTTCGTTACTACCAAACGCTGGGCGGAATGACCGGAACGGCCACCGGTTGCGAGCAGGAGTTTCGCAGTGTGTATGGACTACCCGTTGGCGTCGTTCCCCTGCGCATCCCAACAAAACGTAAGGTGTTGGCCGAACAAGTCTGCGTGACCGAAGCAGACAAGATGGCGGCGATTGGCGATGAAGTCGAGTCGCTAAGTCGAACGGGTCACGCCGTTTTGGTTGGCACTCTGAACATTGCCCAAAGCTTGCTGGTCGCAAAAGAACTGACACAACGCGGACTTGAGTTTCAAATACTCAATGGGATTCAGGACGCAGCCGAAGCGGAAATCGTTTCGCGTGCTGGTCGAACCGGGGCAATCACAGTCGCCACAAGTTTAGCGGGCCGGGGAACCGATATCGCGCTTGATGACGTCGTCAAAGAGCTTGGCGGATTACACGTGATCGTTACCGAGCGACACGAATTGGCTCGAGTCGATCGACAACTCATTGGACGATGCGCGCGGTGCGGAGACCCAGGCACCGCGCGTTTTTATCTTTCTGCGGAAGACGAAATCGTCGCCAAACATGGACCTTGGATCGCAAAAACCGTGACGCGATGTGCCGATTCGACAAACCCCAATACGCGCAACTTATTACGCCAATTGGCCCGTGTCCAAAAAGCTTGCCAAGAGAAAGCCGCCCGCGCTCGCTGGCAGATGCTCCAAACGGATCAAGAAAAAGAATCGCTGTTAGATCGCGACGAAACGCCGGCAAGTTGCTGGCAACTGTAATCACTGGTTCTAACGGCCAACAAACACAACTATCAACGACTCCAACGGGATCGATGTTATGAAACGGAATCAAAAAACGATCAACGCGACTATCTGCGTGGCGATATTGGCTTGCGTCTTAGGCAACGCCAATCTTCAAGCTGGAACGGTTGACAGTTTCACCGAACCCTATCGGCAAGTCGCGGTTCCCGCGTCAGAAGTCGGCGTTTTGGCGGTGATCGCCGTCACCGAAGGCGAAAAGGTCACTAAGGGTCAAAAATTGGCCAATTTGGATGACAGAATCCTTCAGGCATCCTTGGAGGTTACGCGTGCGGCGATGAAAGCAACGGGCGCGCTGCAGGCTGCCGAAGCCGATAATAAATCGGCACAAAAAAAGGTAGATAGTTACAAAGAGTTGATCAACCAAGGAAACGCTTCGCAGCGTGAATACGACCGTGCCGTGAACGATCAACTGCAGTCCGCAGCACGACTGCAAAGTGCTCGCGAAGAACAAGAGGTACGTCGCCTAGAGTACGAACGATCAAAAATCCAAGTCATGCAGCGACAAGTGATTTCACCAATCGATGGCTTCGTTGTCTCGATTGAAAAAGAAGCCGGCGAATTTGTATCGCCCAATGATCCTGTCGTGATGAACGTAGTGGATTTGGAAACTCTCAAAGCCGTTTTTTCGATTCCACGCAAAGCGGCTGCCGAAGTCCAACTGGGACAGGAAATTGACTTAAAGGTCGGCTACGAAGACGTGTCATGCACGGGAGTGGTCGAGTTCATTTCCCCAACCGCGGATCCGCAAAGTGGTTCCGTTCGCATCAAAGTTCGGATCGCAAACCCAGAAAACAAGCTGCCATCAGGAGCTGCCTGCCGCTGGGATTTGGATAGCTACGATGACGAGCCACGCATCAGTTTGGGTGACACCCTGTTCCGATCAGAATAACTTCAGTAACGAGACTCGTCACGAGTTTCGGCCTGAACCGAAAACCGCCGAAAGTCCAACGCCTCACTTTCGATCCCCAGTTATTCCAGGAAGTTCGCGAACATGCTTGACCCGTCGATCCTTGTCGGTTCGACTCAAATACCAAACCAGTTTGGTGTTGTTACTCCTGATGCGCTTAAAGAATCCGAGCTGCGCGCTGCATCAGCCGAACGGTTCGCAAAGATGCTTGCCATCGCGGTCGAAATCCAAAGCGAACTGGATGGTTGCGGTGATCTGGCAACGGCTTCTTTGAAAGCCACAAGGTTGCTGATGGAGACGCTGAACGCAAAACGCGTTCAAATTGCTTGGCGAAAGGCGGATGACAAGGCTTGTGATCTAATCGCGGATACAGCGACCGATTCGCTGGCTTTGTCGAAAAAGAAACTGCAACGGGAAATCGGGGCACAATTCAATGCTGCGGCCGAAGAGGTCCTCGCTCGCGAGATGATCGCTTTGTACCCGAGTGACGACGCGGGGAATCGACACGCGTTGTTGGCCATCGGCAAGTATTCTGAATCGATTTCCGCAAACACTTTGATTTGTGCTCCGCTGGTAGATTCTCAAGGAACGTCGCGCGGCACCGTGTTCATTGTCGATCCAGCACAGCACTGCGAAACGACAGGATCGGACAAAGAAGCAGCAACTCCGATACAGACAACGCAGCACGCGATGATGCTGATCGAAGCGTTGCGATTCGCGTTGGCGGACAAACTGGCTTGGACCGAAGTCATGCAACCACGTCGTTGGGAACGAATGGTCCGATCGCTCAGCGACAAGGCGGCAAATTCCAAACGCAAATTCGCTATTGCCATCGTCGCAGCCATCGCGCTGGCAATGCTGATTCCCATGCACTATCAAGTTGCCGCGACGTGCGAGTTACAACCCGTCAAGCAACGCGTTGTGGCAGCGCCGTTTGACGGACCGCTGGAGAAAGTACTCGTACGACCTGGTGACGTGGTTGCTGAAGGCGAAACGCTGGCCAAAATCAACCCTCGTGAACTGGATTACCAGCTTGCGGGATTGCGTGCTGAACTACGGCGAGCGATCCAGGAGGAGAAGAAATTGATGGCCGATCATGACTTTGGTGCCATCAAAATCGCCAAGCTGGAAGCAGAACGGATCGCGATGGAGAAGGAGTTGTTGCAATATCAACGCAGCAATTTGGAAATCCGCAGCCCACTAGCTGGAGTGGTCGTCAGCGGTGACTTGAAGCGATCCGAAGGCACGCCGTTGAGTAAAGGCGATCCGATGTTCGAGATCGCTCCGTTGGGAGAAATGGTCGTTGAAATATCGATTCCCGAATCCGACTTTGTCCATGTACAAGCCGGAATGCCTGTGGAATTTTACTTGCACGCTGTCCCCTCCGAAACGCTGACAGGCAAACTGCAAGCGGTGCATCCGGCCGCCGAACTGCGTGGCAATGAAAATGTTTTTATTGGCGAAGTCGCGATCACCGACACCAAGGGTATCCTCCGACCTGGTATGCGAGGTCGGTCTTGGATCCAAAGCGATCGACACCCGCTGGGATGGAACCTATTTCACAAGGCGTTCTTTTCGCTGCGTACCGCGATCGGCTGGTAGACCATGGTTAGACCCGATCCCAATGCGGTTGATCTGGCTCAGCAAAAGATGCTGTTGGCTGACGACATCGTTTTTTGGCCCGTCCGCGAACGTGGCGAGATGATCTATCGGATCGAAATTCCCTCGCAACACAAGTTCTATCGCGTCGGTTACGAAGAATACGTTTTCATCTCTTTGTTGGACGGCAAAACCACGATCCCACAAGCCTGCGGTCTGGCCGCTGCCAAACTTGGCAGCCGCGCTCCCACTGCTACTCAGGCAACTGCGATTCAACGTTGGTTGTTGAAAAACAAACTCGCCTATTTACCACAAGACAGCCCGCCAACGCGCAGTCGCACTGCCAGCGACGAGTCCAAAAAGAAATTTCTCGCGAACCTGAATCCATTCTGGATGAAAGTTCCCATCGGACATTCTGATCGATTGCTGTTGCCTATCGTTCGCCAGTTGCGATGGCTGTTTTCGCCAATCGCGGTGTTGATCGCAATGATCACGATGTTGGCTGGCCTGGGGACACTGCTTGCAAACTGGTCAGCGCTAAGCGAATCATCAGTCGAAATTTTTGATGTGTCCAATTGGGCTTGGCTCATTGGCATTTGGGTCTTGCTGAAGATGGTTCACGAACTTGCCCACGCGATCGCGTGTGATCGGCAGGGCGGCGAGGTCAGCGAGTTTGGAGTCGTCTTTGTTCTTTTTGCGCCATTGGCATACGTCGATGTGACCAGTTGTTGGCGAATGACCGCAAGGTGGCCAAGAATCGTCGTGGCCGCAGCGGGCATGTATATCGAACTGTTGATCGCCGCGATTGCCATGCTGTTTTGGGTCAATACAGATTCGCCGCAAACACAGTTCTTGCTTTACAACATCATTTTGATGGCGGGTTTGTCAACCATCGTATTCAATGCAAACGTGTTGATGCGTTTTGACGGCTACTTCATTTTGGCAGACCTTGTTGACATCCCAAATCTATTCTCTGAATCGACCAGCGAAGTCAAACGATTGGCTTCACGTTTTGTATTCGGTCAACGTGGCAAACCGTGCAAGTTCGTCGGTTGGCGACTTTGGTTTCTAAGATGCTATGGTGTAGCAGCGGTTGTTTGGAAAGTGTTGATTTGCGTGACGCTTGGCATCACCGCCGCGACGATGTTTGCCGGCGCGGGGATCGCGATCGCCGCCTTTGGCATCGTCACGTGGGTCGGATCGCCGCTGAAGCAATTTTTGAAATATTCATCCCAGATTTTTGCCCGTGACTTTCCACGTTTTCTGCGCGGTTGCGTGATTTCATCCGCCCTGGTTGCGTTGGCAATTGGCACGTTTTGCTGGTTGCCGATTCCAACATCGGTCACAGTTCCCGCAGTCGTGCGGTTCTTTCCCGAAACGCTCGTTCGCAGTGCAACGGACGGGTTTGTGCGCAGTGTTCACGTCACCGATTCAATGCAAGTAAAAGCAGGTGACTTGCTAATGGTCTTGGAAAATCCGGAACTGAAAAGCGAATTGAAAACTTTGGAAATCGCGCTGGCACAAAACGAATATCGTCAGCGTGGAGCGATCGGAGAACAAGACGCATCGGCACAATTGGTTTTCCAAGAAATACAGAACTCTTTGCGAGAACAGATTTCGCAGATTCAAAAAAAGACCCGGGGCCTAAATCTAGTCGCCCAGCGAGATGGCCAAGTCATTGGCAGAAATCTACAGCAACTGGTTGGCAAGTACATTCGCGAAGGCGACGCGCTGATGGTGATTGCCAGTGAAAGCGAAAAGGAACTCGTCGCGGTCGTGCATCAAGAACGCGTGGAAGAAGTTCGAGCAGAAACGGGCAACGAGGTACCGATTCGGTCCGTCAGTTATCGAGACGTTCATGGTCGTTTGGATCGCGTCGAACCGCGCGCGACGATCCGATTACCCGAACCATCCTTGTCGGCAATACAAGGCGGACCACTGGCCGTTCGCCAAGCTTCACACGATGAATCGATTCAAGACACCGACGAAGTACGTCTTTTGGAGCCACATTTTCCAGCGCGGATCAAACTGGATCCCGACACTGCGGCAAAGTTGCCTGCTGGAATGCGAATGCAAGCGTCGATTGGTTACCGCCGTGACAGCATCGTGCAACGTGTATCTCAAGGTATCCGCCGACTCTGGCATCAAGCAAAAGACCAAGCATCGCAATAACATGCGACGCGCGCTATCGCATCGACTATATTGGGGGCGATTTGGTTCCTATCCTGACGCCGCTGGAGTATTTCTGTATGCGTTTGTTTGCTGCTTGTGTCGCGATTTTTTGTTGCATCGCCCCTTTCGTTTCGACGGCGCTCTCTGCCGATGATCGTCCGCCAAACGTGGTCGTGATCTTTATCGATGACATGGGCTACGCCGACATCAACCCGTTTGGCGACACCAAGTATCCGACGCCGAATCTTGACCGAATGGCCAACGAAGGTCGCAGGTTCACGGACTTTGTCGTGTCATCGGCCGTTTGCAGTGCATCACGATCAGCGCTTTTAACGGGGTGCTACCACCGCCGCATCGGATTCGCTGGCGCTTTGGGGCCAAAAGCAAACACCGGGATCAACCCGGACGAGATCACGCTGGCGGAGGTATGCAAAAGCAAAGGGTACGCCACAGCCGCGTTTGGCAAATGGCATCTTGGCCACCACCCAAAGTTCTTGCCAACCAATCACGGGTTCGACCACTACTACGGCATCCCGTACAGCAACGACATGTGGCCGTTGCACCCCAATTCAATTAAAGCACGCAAGAAAGACCCCAAGGCAAAGATCCCGTGGGCAGAATTGCCGATGATCGAAGGCACAAAAATTGTGAATCCAAGTGTTCAGCCCGAACATCAAAAACAGATGACCAAGCAATTTACGCAGCGCGGCGTTCAATTCATCAAAGACAACGCAGACAAACCGTTCTTTCTGTATCTACCACACCCAATGGTTCACGTACCGCTCTACGCGTCGGAAGATTTTGAGGGCAAGAGCGGCGCGGGGATTTTTGGCGATGTGGTGATGGAGATTGATTGGTCCGTTGGCGAAATACTCAAAGCGATCAAGGAAATCGGACAAGACGAAAACACACTTGTTGTATTTACCAGCGACAACGGCCCTTGGCTTTCGTATGGAACGCACAGCGGAAAAGCGACCCCGTTACGCGAAGGCAAAGGCACGATGTTCGAGGGCGGCTATCGTGAGCCAACGATTATGTGGTTCAAAGGGAGAATTCCTGCTGGCACGACCTGCGATACCCTGTGCAGCACGATCGATATTTTGCCAACCGTCGCGGGGATGATCGACGCTGATTTGCCCGATCACAAAATCGATGGCCATGATATTCGCCCGTTGATGTTTGGCGATGCGGGAGCTCAGACGCCACATGATGCATTCTTGTGCTACTACAAAGGTGGCGAATTGCAGGCCGTTCGCAATGAGCGTTTCAAATTGATGTTCAAGCACAAGTATCGAACACTGAACGGCGCCGTTGGCACCAACGACGGATTGCCCATCAAATACTCCAATCACGAAATTGGCCTGTCGTTGTTCGATTTGGACAATGACTTGTCGGAAACCACCAACGTGTATGACAAGTTCCCCGATGTCGTCAAGGAATTAGAAGCGGCAGCCGAACGAGCCCGCGAAGACTTGGGCGATAAGTTGACCAAACGAAAAGGAACCGGCGTACGCCCCATCGGCAAGATGAACCCGGATGACGAAAAACTACCACTGGTGTGGTAAACAATATTTTGTATGGCAGGAGATAAATCATGGACGAATTTTTGCAAGCCGCCATCGACGAAGCGATCAAGGGACGCGATGAAGGAGGCATTCCAATCGGTTCGGTGCTTGTCATTGACAACAAAATTGTTGGGCGCGGACACAACCGCCGCGTCCAGCAAGCCAGCAGTGTGCTGCATGCAGAAATGGACGCATTGGAGAACGCGGGACGCTTGACCGCCGCGGAGTACCAGCGATCAATACTCTATTCAACGCTGTCGCCGTGTGACATGTGCAGCGGCGCCGCGCTTCTGTACGGCATCCCCCAAATAATCGTCGGCGAAAACGCAACGTTTCAAGGCCCAGAAGAATACGTTCGGTCACGTGGCGTTGATTTACAAATCGTCAACAACCAAGTGTGCATAGAACTGATGCGCCAGTTCATCGCAGACCATGGCGAATTGTGGAACGAAGATATTGGCGTCTAGCAGACAGTTTCGCAACGCACAGAGCTTTTACGCACAAAGTTCTTAACGCACAACTCTCTCAACGCACAACGCGTCCCGA
>CAZZDZ010000012.1:17064-21631 GCA_964652675.1 uncultured Pirellulaceae bacterium | reverse complement strand
GCGTTTCCGCTCGCCAGCGCATCGACTTCGGCACGGGTCGAATAATTAAAATCGCCGTCGACGCTATGCGCCAAACAAGACGATGCCACAGCAAAATCGAGTGCGTCGGCCGGAGTGAGATAATCGTCACAGGTCAATGCAAAGATCAGTCCGGCGGCGAACGAATCTCCACCACCGACTCGATCAACGATGTTGCGTATTTCATAAGGCTGGTAATTTCCGCCGACTTGTGGGGCAAAACTGGCTTCGTCGTCAACGGCTTGATACAACATCGCGCCCCAGTTGTTGTGCGATGCACTTAGGCTTTCGCGCAGCGTCGTTGCGATCATTTGGACGTTGGGAAATTCGTCCACAATCTTCTTGGCGACTTCTGGATAACGGGCGACGTCCAGCGTGCCACTGTGAACATCGCTTTGACCAGCATTGATTCCAAGCACATCGCTGCAGTCTTCTTCGTTGGCAATCAACACATCGACAAACGGCAGTACGTCGCGCATCACGCGACCAGCCAGTTCGTGCGGTGAAACCGATTCGTCCCATCGCCAAAGCTTGCTGCGAAAATTCAAATCGCATGAGACGGTCAATCCTGCGGTTTTGGCTTGCTGGACTGAATCAATCGTCGCTTTCGCAGCCGCACCCGACAGTGCCGGCGTGATCCCCGTTACATGAAACCAACCAGCGTCTTGAAACACGGCTGGCCAATCGTAGGCACTTGGATCGGTTAGGCTGATCGCGGATTGGTCGCGATCATAGATAACTCGACTTGGCCGTTGATTGGCACCCGTTTCCAAAAAGTACAATCCCAACCGCCCGTATTGAGTACGAACGATGTGACTTGCGATCCCAGTCGATTGCAGCGAAGCGATGCAGGCGTCGGTCAATTCGTGATCGGGAAGCGCAGTGACAAAGGTCGCGTCGCCCCCCAACATGGATATCGAAGCGGCCACGTTGGCTTCTGCACCGGCGAAAGTCACATTCATGGTTCCCGGCAACCCTTGCCGCAAACGAGTGAACCCGGGTGGCGTCAAACGTCCCATGATTTCGCCAAAAGTCACGATTCGTGTCATCAAAAGCCTCTGAGTATTCTGTGTAGAACGGACTTTCGCCCGTTGGGGCCAATCAGCGTCAACGATCACCGGCAAGCGTGCAAGATAACGCACGCAACCGCGTTGGACGAATGGGTTCCTGCTATGCTGTCAGCCAAATTGAAACTGTTCCACCAGGCAAGTTGTCAATGAATCGAGCTAAAGTTTTTGTCATATCACTGACGTTGGCAATACCATTTTGCTGCGCCTTTTCCACGCCGGTTGTCGCACAAGACGCCACGTTGAACGTTGTTGCCTGGGAAGCGGCCAATCCAATCAAACCCATTGCGGATCCTCCGCTGGGTATCGGCATCGACAAGAAATTGCCGGCAAAACTGACGGACTTGAAAGACCCACCGACGCCAGAGAGTGTTCGGTTGGGCCGCTGGTTGTTTTTTGACAAACGATTGTCCGCCAACGATACCATCGCCTGCGCGTCGTGTCACAAACCCGAACATGGTTTCTCCGAACCCACGCCGGTTTCGACAGGTATCCATGATCAAAAAGGCGGACGCAAAGCACCTTCGTTTACCAATCAGGCATTCAATCTGCTGCCGAATTTCTTTTGGGACGGTCGGGCCAAATCGTTAGAAGACCAAGCGGGCGGGCCGATGATCAATCCAATCGAAATGGGTAACAAAAACCACGAAGCGGTGGTCGCCAAACTGGCCGGCATAAAAAGCTACCCAAAGTACTTCAAAGAAGCGTTTGGTAGCGAAGAGATCACGATCGAGCGCGTCACCAAAGCGATCGCCGACTACGAACGAACTCGAATGAGCGGCAATTCACCTTGGGATCGTTGGCGTGCAGGCGACAATGATGCTGTCTCGGACGATGTCAAAAAAGGCCACCGATTGTTTTTTGGCAATGCGTTTTGCAACAACTGTCACCTGGGTCAGAACTTTACCGACAACCAATTTCATAACCTGGGCGTCGGCTGGGACCCGAAAACGGAAACGTTCGCGGACAAAGGTCGGTTTGATTTTACAAAAAAAGAATCTGATACCGGTGCGTTCAAAACTCCGTCGATTCGCGACATCAGCAAACGCGCCCCGTACATGCACGACGGGTCAATCAAAACGCTCAAAGAAGTCGTCAAGCTTTACAGCAAAGGTGGTGAGCCGAATCCGTACTTGGATCGCAAGATCGATCGTCGATTCGCAGAACGATTGGATCTGAATGACAAGCAGATCGATCAACTGGTCAAATTCATGGAAGCACTCGATGGCGAAGGCTACCAAGACACAGCGCCGACGGCGTTTCCGCAGTAGTCTTCGCGAAAAGTAAGCCGCTACCAATTTGACGAACCCGTATCAGAGCAGTACATCAAGCGAACACTCTGAAAGTAAATCCGCTTGGGCTCCCCTGCGAACGCCGATGTTCCGCGCCTTTTGGGTGGCGTCTCTGGCATCCAACTTTGGCACCTGGATTCACGAAGTGGGCGCGGGATGGCTGATGGCGACATTGGATTCTTCGCCGGAAATGGTCGCGTCGGTGCGTACCGCCATGGCCCTACCGATCGTCTTTTTAGCGATCCCCGCTGGCGTTTTGGCTGACCGCGTGGATCGACGCCGACTGTTGCTTATCACTCAGTTGATGTTGCTGTGTACAACCGCCACGCTGTCGGCGTTGACTTACTCCGGCGTGATTACGACTTGGATGTTGCTGAGTTTGACGAGCATGATGGGAATCGGATTCGTGCTGCATGTCCCGACTTGGCAAGCCACGATCCCCGAACTGGTGCCGCGATCACAGATGCCGCGCGCCGTTGCCCTTGGTAGCGTCAGTTTCAATCTGGCCCGCGCGGTGGGACCAGCCGTTGGCGGGATCTTGATCGCGTCGCTGGGCGTCGGTGTGGCGTTCGCAATCAACGCGTTTTCGTTTGCAGGAGTCATCGCCGTGTTGGTTTTTTGGAAGCGAGAAAAAACGGAATCGACACGGGGACTTTCATTTGGATTGTCGCTTTATCAAGGACTGCGATACGTCAAACGATCACCAAGCTTGCGAAACGTCATCGTGGGCGTTGCGTTGTTTATCATTCCAGGTAGCGCTTTGTGGGCACTGTTGCCGTTGGTTGCAAAGAAGCAATTGGGCTGGGACGCGGACGGGTTTGGTTGGATGGTCGCTTGTGTTGGAATCGGCGCCGTCGCAGCCGCACAGATTTTCCCGCGGTTGCAATCCAAGCTTGGCGCCGATCGATCGGCCGCCGCCGCCATGATGCTGTTTTCATGCGGAATGATGTTGCTAAGCCAGAGTGTTCACAGCGTGCCGGTAACGATCGCAATGCTGACGATGGGTGCCGGTTGGATGATCACACTAACAACATTAAACGCGACCGCGCAGGTGACGCTGCCCAGTCGCATGCGTGCGCGCGGGATGTCGGTTTATTTAACCGCGATGGCAATATCGATGTCGTTGGGATCGTTGATTTGGGGACAAGTCGCTGGAGTGGTGGGGCTGTCGACCGCGCAAGTAATCGCGGCCGCCACAGTGGTTGTGACGGCCGCGATCAGTCTTCGATTTCGGCTAGGTCAAACGTTAACCTAAGTCAACATGTAGCCTTCTTCGCCGTGATCGGTCAGGTCCAATCCACGTTGTTCTTGTTCAACAGGAACACGCAATCCGATCGCGACGTCAATGATCTTCAGCAGAATAAAGCTGCCGACGACGGCGAACACAAACGTGATCGCGACCGCAACAATCTGGCCGATCAGTAACTTTGTATTTCCGCCGGATTCGATCAGGCCGATCTTTGCCCCGCCCGCAACGTCCCAACAAGCTCGTGTTGCGAACACGCCAGTGAAAACCGCGCCCAGAATACCGCCGACACCGTGGACACCAAACGCATCCAACGCGTCATCGTACTTCAATGCGTGCTTGATCTTGCTGCAGGCCAAGAAGCAAACGACGCCGGCACATGCACCCATGAACAAAGCTGGCATCGGCTGGACGAAACCAGCCGCTGGCGTGATACACACCAGTCCAGCAACCGCACCGCTACTGGCACCCAGAACGGTTGGCTTGCGCAAAATCACCCATTCTGCGAATGCCCAAGCGACAGCCCCGGCGGCAGCCGAAAAGTGGGTGACGGCAAAAGCACTACTGGTCAGTCCGTCGGACAGCAATTCACTGCCAGCATTGAATCCAAACCAACCAACCCACAACATTGCTGCGCCCAGAACGGTGTAGGTCAAGTTGTGAGGTTGAATCGGTTCTTTTTGGTAACCCATACGTGGGCCAAGCAAAATGGCTGCGACAAGAGCTGATGCACCACTGCTGATGTGAACCACCGTTCCACCAGCAAAGTCCAACGCACCGCCCATGATGCTGTCGTCGTTGTATGAAAGCGGGCCACTATCCCAAACCCAGTGACAAAGCGGACAATAGATCAGTGTTCCCCAAAGAATGGAAAACACCACCATCGCGCTGAACTTCATTCGTTCGGCAAACGCACCACAGATCAGCGCGGGCGTGATGATAAA
>CAZZDZ010000012.1:0-16964 GCA_964652675.1 uncultured Pirellulaceae bacterium | reverse complement strand
GGCGCAGCTTCGGCGGGGGCTTCATCGGCAACTTGCGCCGCGGTGTCAGGGTTCGCTTGGTCGTCTTGTGACCAAGCGTTGTTTGGGGCAATGGCAATCAAGGACAGCAAAAGTGCCACCACCCATAGGTGGTTTAGTCGACTCACAACATACTCCGGTGTTTTGTGGGCAATGCGCATAGAACAGCACACTCGTTCATTGCACGAGAAAATTCGTCCGCCTGGCGTTTGTTTGGCCGCACTAGACCCCGAATCAGATGGGGCACCCTACAAACACTCGATTGTGTGCAGAAATTGTCAGACCACTTGGGCGCAGCCTGGATTTCAAGTCACAGATAATAAGTTCAGCCAGGGAGCATTGAAAGCACCCAATACCAATGCGCGTCAAAATCACTCGTATTCTTGATTTCTGGGGGTGGAATCTGGCAGATGCAAGCTGGCCGTGCTTCTACTGGCATGGGGCATTACAAATTCAATTTGGAAACCAAATGGCCGCACGTTACGCTAGTGCCACCTGCCAACGATGACCCAACCCACCAAAAAACCCCTCCCAGAAAAGACAAACACATGAGCAGACTGAATCGACGTGATCTGTTGAAGCAATCCCTTTTGGCTTCGACGGCAGCCACGTTCCTGCCCAATTACGCAAGCGGCGAAGTTGCGAAGAATGATTTGTTGAATTTGGCCGTGATCGGTTGTGCAAATCGAGGCGCAGCAATCGGCTCGGGCGCCGTCGGACACAAGATGACGCAATGTGTCGCGCTTTGCGATGTCGTTCCATCACGGGCAGAGGGCTTCAAGAAAAACATGAAAGGCAAGTGCGACGAAGCAGCGGTGTTTGACGATTTCCGCGAGATGTTTCAGCAGATGGGCGACAAGATCGATGTGTGTACGATCGGCGTTCCGGACCACGCACACTTTCCAATCGCAATGTTGGCGATGTCGTTGGGGATTCATGTCTACGTCGAAAAACCACTGGCGCACACATTCCATGAGTGTGAATTGCTGATCGCCGCTGAGAAAAAGTACGGCGTGATGTGCCAAATGGGCAACCAAGGTCACTCCAGTGGTCAACGATTGCAATTTCAATCGTGGGTCGATGAAGGCGTCATCAAGAATGTTCGACGTGTGGATGCCTGTATGAACAAAGGCCGCCGCTGGCATCCGTGGGGAGATGTTCAATCCTTTCCCGAAGCAGAAGAAATGCCCGCAGGCATGAACTGGGACGTTTGGGCTGGCACGGCTCCCAAGCGTGCCTACAACCGCAAGTTCGACCCAGGCAACTGGCGCGGCTGGTACGACTACGGCAACGGTGCTTTTGGTGATTGGGGACCGCACACTTTGGACACGGTTCACCGCTTTTTGAATTTGGATCTGCCGCACACGATTCGAGCCGAGAAGATCCTAAAGCCCAACGACTTCATTTATCCTCATGCCACGACCATCGCGTTTGACTTTCCCGAGCGTGGTCCCGACATGCCGGAAATGACCATCAATTGGTACGACGGTGTAAAGAATCGCCCCAGCGCCGAAGAGGACTTCAAAATCCCAGCTTGTGGCAAAGCAATCTACAGCGACGACCTCACGTTTGTCGGCGGCACGCATTCCGCATCGCTCAAGATCGTTGGTGGAGCGAATCAAAAGGAAGTGACCGCCAATTTACCGGGTCCTTCGGTCAGCAAAACGTCGACCAATCACATGGATAACTTTATCCGAGCAGCCGCCGGGCTAGATCCAAGCTGCAATTCGTCGTTTGCGATTTCTGGTCCGCTCACTCAAGTCTTTATGCTCGGATGTATCGCTCAACGATTGGGCGAAAACCTAGAGTTTGATCACGAGACGCGGCAGATTACAAACAACACTCGCGCCAACGAACTTTTAAAGGGCAACCCGCCACGCGAAGGTTGGCAAGAGTATTACAAGCTCGCGTAACTTTTGTACGAGCACTATTGCAGGGCGACTATTTTTCAGTGCGTTGCTCGCGCATTCGTTCGTAGGCGCGGCAGGATGCTTCGCCAGCGACTTCGCCGGCAACCCAGATCGTTCCTGCGACTGCGATTCCCAGCGGTCCGCCCAACGCGCCCAAGCCAAGTGCTGTTGCTCCACCAACCGCTCGTCCGGCTTGTCGACGTTGTTCGGGATCTCGCAAACCGATGTGGTGTCCGCCTGCTTCGGTCGCCCACTGAGCTGCTTCGGCGGCCAACATCCAAGCGTTTGCACCACGCACCAATCGTCGTGCGCCGAATCTGGAAGCGGCACGAACGGTGCCGGCTGCGACCGCTTTGAAACCAGCGGACGTCAATCGTTCGCAAACGGTTCTGACTTGACGACTGGTTTCGGATCCGATCGCGCACCACGACGCAAAGTGTTCGCAATTGTCAAACAACAAGTGATAGCCGCGTTTACCGACACGACTGAGCGCCCGCTGGACAATTTCGTCTTGGCTGAGCGGATCGGCGTGATCGACAACATGAATCTTGTCGCGCCCATCGCGCGTGATCAACGACATCGGCGTTCGCATGACGACAAAATCAGTCGTCGATCCACCAGGTGCTGCCACACCGCCATCGCCGTCGGTAAAATGCACAACGGTGCCATCACCCACGTCGATTCCGTGATGTTGAAACGGAACACCCAAGTGTTGCCGCCAAACAAAAAAATGGTCGCCTTTAGCCAATTGATTTCTCCTGGTTTGTTGCCCGTCAGCATTCTAGGCCTCGGAACATCGATAAAAGAGCGGAAATTCCTTGAGAGGGCCGTCGGATTCGCGGCATTACTTTGTCGCTACGATCGTTCAGGTTGATCGGGGCTATCAAAAAGGAGCCCGCTGGGGCCATTTTGTTCGAACATTTTCGATCTCGGTCACTTTCAGTCCAAACGTCTCAATCGGCGAAAAAAACTTTTCGCCAACCAGATAGATTGTTCGTCATTTGGTCGCTTGTCTTTCCAGGTTCAGGCGACAAAATAGAAATTCTTACCAAAGAAACCAATCTTCGCACCGAGTGTATCGATACATGGACGGGAATACAGAGCCGCTGATTGCGGTGATCGGCAGGCCCATTGCGGGCAACCCGTCTCAGTTCGCGATCGAGTGCGTATTGCGGTCTTTGGAGTTGGATTGCAGGGTCACGTCGTTTGACGTGGAGCCCAAGAACTTGAACGCAGCATTGTGCGGATTAGAAGTGCTGGGTTTTCAAGGAGTTTTGGCTGACGAATTTTTGGCCAGCCACGTGGGCGAGTGGTGCAAAAACAGAGACCCAGAAAATTCAAACGGCGCGCCCATTCATTGTTTGTTTCGCTGCCCTGATGATAAAGAGAAACTGATCGGGCACGATTCCCATTCGGCTTGGTTGGTGGCTACATCACAGGCCCATTTTCAACAGTACGAAACAACAATCACGGATACACTCTGGTTGGGCGCTCGCGACGAAACGTTTCCCGAAGAAATGAAATCGGAAAACGATCTCGTGCTCTCGACGCGAACCCCCACAATCGAATCGGTCCAACAAGCCAACTTGATTGTGTTGGCACCGGGACCCAAAAAAGATGTTCTGCTTGACGCAAACGAATGGCCACAAGATGACGGGTCGACACTGGTTTTGGATCTAACAAGCGGGCACGACGAATTGTCGCAACTCCAGCAACTTGGCTACACAACGCTCTCGTATCAAGCACGGCGAAATGGGACGATCCAGCAAAGTTTGCTTCGCTGGACAGGTCAGCTTGGATCGGAGACGATAATCAGCGAAGCGATCGAAGAGTATTTAGGTGTTTAATGCAAACAGGTGTCCGCAATCATGAACTCTCCCGTTGAAAACGATTCCTCAACGGGCCTCCAAAACAAAGGCTCTTTGTTGCTTTTAAATGATGAACGGATCATCGAAACGATCGCAAAGCTGCAACAACGCATCAGCGATCGGTTTCCCGAATCGGGACTCGCAACCCTTTGCGGGCAGTTGCACCAAGTTTCCAATTTGGCTTCCAAACGAATTGCCAAAATCAATCTACCGATTGTCTGGATACGCGTCTCCGGATATCTACTGGCTGCAACGTTGGTTGGGCTGATCATTGGAATCGTCTATTACGGTGCCCAAACGTTGGGCATCAAAGACGAAGACATGAGTTTTGATAATGTGATTCAGACCTTTGACGCGGCCGCCAGCGGTGGGTTGTTTATCGGGGCGGCGATCTACTTTTTGATCAATTTGGAAAAGCGAATCAAGCGCGGGCAAGCTTTGGCAGCCGTCCACGAATTGCGATCGATCGCCCACATCATCGACATGCACCAATTGACCAAAGACCCCGAACGATTGTTTGGTACCTACAAAGGCACCAGTCATTCGCCCAAAGAAACGATGTCGCCGCTGCAACTTGGTCGCTACCTGGATTACTGCACAGAAATGCTGTCGCTAAACGGCAAGATTGCTGCGTTGTACGTCAACCAATTTGACGATCCAGAAGTCGTCGCGGCTGTCAGCGAAATCGAACAACTGTGTACCGGCCTGTCGCGTAAAATTTGGCAGAAGATCATGGTGTTAAACCGCCACCGAACATTAAGCTTTGTCGACGAACCGCATGTCGGCCTCAATGCTCTTGCAAAACAAACCGCGCTGCCATCTCAATCCAACCAACCACCATCCAACCCGCTTGATGAGAAAGCTCCATGACAGCCACAACCACTTCGGTAAAGTCGCAATTGATCGACGCTGCAAAACGGCTTTCCGATGAAGTCGACGCGTTGTCGTTTGCCGAACCAGTAACCCATGTCTACAACCCACTCAGTTACGCTTGGGATGCCCACCAAGCTTATCTGTCACACGTATCGGACAAAGGTGCGAAAGTTGTATTTCTGGGGATGAATCCTGGGCCTTGGGGAATGGCACAAACCGGAGTTCCATTTGGCGAGATCGCCGCAGCGCGTGACTTCCTGAAACTAAACGTGCCCGTGGATCATCCCGAAAACGAACATCCCAAACGGATCGTCACCGGATTCGAGTGCCAGCGCAGTGAAGTGAGCGGCCGGAGATTGTGGGGGCTGTTCGCGGACAAATACAAAACGGCAAAAAAGTTCTTTGCGCGACATTTCGTAACCAACTATTGCCCGCTTGTGTTCATGGAAGAATCTGCGCGCAACCGAACACCAGACAAATTGCCCGCCGCTGAACGGCAACCACTTGACGCTGCTTGTGATCGGCATCTGCAAACAATCTTGGAAGTGTTGCAGCCCAAGCACGTTGTCGGCATCGGCGTCTACGCCGAAAAATGTTTGCAGCGCGCCTTGGACAACAGCGATTGCACTGCCAAGCTCAGCCGAATTTTGCACCCCAGCCCGGCTTCGCCAGCAGCCAATAAAGACTGGTCGGGCAAAGTTACCAAGCAGCTAGTCGAAGCGGGTGTGTGGAAGTAAACCGCTATCTTTGACGAAATATCCCGGGCTAGGGCCGGATAGCTCAAAAAAGTCAAAACGATCTGCCTCCCCGCTGTCGCAACGCAAAGGGCCGAAATTCCGGCCAAAAAACGCCGGCAAAATGCAGAGCCGCATTAAATCGGCAACCACACCATCGCGTCCACCTATTGGCTGGTGATCTAGCTATACTTTCGCGACTGGGGATTCAGCTGATGACGCACAACAATGATTTGAGAACGCCCCGCTGTGAATAAGCGAAAACGCAACAGCAACCAAAGCCGACTCCGGCTTGAGCTTCTAGAAGACCGCCGTTTGCTTGTTGCGTCCGCCGACGTGACGTTGCCAGCGGAAGTACGCGCGCGTGAAGTCGCAGAATTATCGATTACTTCGTTAACCGATTTGGACGTTAGCGATATCTCCGAACTGCGGCTTGATTGGGGTGACGGTCAAGTCACGTCGATCCCATCGAATGAAATTGTTTTTCCACTGACGCGACTTCACACTTACTATGCTGTCCCCACAGCGCTCAGCGTCGAAACGATCGCGGTCTTGAATGACGATCAAATCCTATCGTTATCGTCCGATGTCGTTTCACTGGTCGCCAACTCGCCGGCGGTCACCGATCGCACCGAACAAGGTTTGACAGCGGACATCTTCACGAACCTGGAACCAGGATTCGATTTTACCGCCACACCAGACTCGTCGCGCATCGATCCCACGATCGCGTTTGACTTTGGTTCCAGTAGCCCCGACTATCGACTGGGTATCGCTGGCGACCCGTTCGCAATCCGCTGGACCGGTACCTTCCATCCCGAATCAAATTTACTCCATACGTTCTACGCCCAGACGGCTGCCAACGACCAATTGCAGTTGATCATTGATGGCACCACGGTCATCGACACATTTGGGTCCGCAACGGACGTCGAACAATCATTCGCAGCAACACTCAATGCAGATGTTCCCGTTGACATTGTGGTGCAGTACATCGCCGCATCCGGTTCGTCAGCGATCGAAATCGGTGTGGAAACAAACGAAACGTTCAAGACCGCACTGCCCAGCCATCAACTTGCCCCGTCGCAGTCGGTCAGCGATTTGCGATCGGGAATCTTGGTCGAAGAATTCACCACATCGGCGGCCACCGATATCGCTGAACTCCGTGCAACGTCAGACTTCATCGGCAACACACCAGACAATGGTTTCGATCTCGCCAATTTTTCTTACGTCGATGACATAGCGCGGGAAAACGCCACTCGAATTCGCGCGATCCTCACCGCACCCGTATCTGGCGAGTACACATTTCACCTTGCCGGCAGCGAGACCGCAGAACTGTGGCTTTCGCAAAACACGGCATCGGACAACAGCAACCTGATCGCCAACATCGATGCAGCAACCCCGGTCGACGGATTTTTGACCGCAAACGCTGGCCTGTCCGATCCGATATTTCTGATTGCTGGGCAAGATTACTACATCGAAACCTTACACGTCCACAATTCGACAACCGAAATCGGGCATGTGTCGGTGGGTTGGACGCGGCCCGACACGCCAACCGACCCGCCATCGGTGATTTCGGTCGACCACTTGCGACCGATCACACCAAGCGTATCGATTCGCGCAGAAGTATCGCAAAGCTACGAGTACGAGCCGTTGGCGATTGGCAGTCGCTTTGTCATTGAGCGCGACGATGATCTCGGCCGCGATCTGGAGGTTGCCTACACGCTTGGCGGGACTGCCGAAAACGGCGTCGACTTTCAGGCGCTCACTGGCATCGCAACGATTCCGGCCGGCGAAACATCCGTCACGATCAACGTCGATCCCATTGATGACGGAATCCTTGAAGGCACCGAGACAGCGGTCGTGCGTCTGGTCGCGGATCCAGCTTATCAACTGAATTTGGAAAACGAGCGACAGATTACGCTGACCATTGCTGGCGAAGTACAGGGCGGAACACAATTACTACCACAAGACTTCGACACGTTCCTGGCGTCAGGTTTCAACCGTGGTTTGCCGCTGAACCAATTCACCACCGATCGCGAGACGGACGAATCGTTGCCGTTCGTTGTTGGTACGACGGACGACAATTTTGTCCGCGTCGAAGTCAATTCATTCGTAAACCCGTGGGACGTGTTGGTTGGATTTGAAATCGCTGAATCAGATCTTCCCGAGGGCGCGCAAGTATTCGGTAGTCTTTGGGCACGCAGCGGTGTGCCGGGCGAACAAGTGTCAGTGGGTACGCGAGTCGAACAAAGTAGTGCTCCGTTCCAAGGCACCAGCGGATTTTGGGAAATTGGCGATCAATGGACACCGATCGTGTGGCCCTTTGTTTCGGAATTTGGTGGAAGCACGGCGGATCGAACGTTTGATGTTCGTTTGGGCTTTGAAACACAAACCGTTGACTTGGCCGGGTTCAGTTTGATTGTTTTTTCCGAACCCTTTGACGAAACGACTCTACCAACTGATTTCTTTAACTACTCCGGTCGGGATACCGACGCCTTATGGCGCAGCGATGCAACCACCAGTGCGGCAGCGAATCAGAATATCCCGGCCGACATTACCATTGTTGACTCGTTTGGCAATCCGGTTTCGTCAAGTCGCATCACCGTTGTTCCGATAGAACCCACGCAGCAAATTGGAACGTCAGTCACACCGGAACGAATCGTACCGACCTCCGATCCGTTTACTCAGACAGACGAATCATTGCGATATGCGTCGATTGTTGCCAATAACTTTGCCACGTTGACCGACTCGGGGAGTGCTCAGTGGGGGCCATGGATCAACAATCCGGTAACACCAACCGACTTTGCAAATTGGACAGTCGACAACCAGTTGCCCTATCACGGTCACTCGGTCATTTGGGGCGAACTGGATAGTTTTCCGGTGCCTGATTTTTTGCTAAGCGGCTATGAACAAGTCGTTGCAAACGAGTCTCTGGCCGCAGGCGAAGCATGGCTGGAAAATGAGATTCTCTCTTTCATCCAAAGCGGTCCGGCGGCGGCATTCTCTGCATCGCGACCTGACAGCGACGAAGCGATTGTTGCACTTTGGGACGTGGTCAACCATCCGGTCTTTTCCAGGGACATATGGGACATCGTTGGCGACGACTTTATCCTGGACGTGATCGACGCCACCCGCAATGTCGTTCATCCGGATACGACACTGCGCATCAATGAAAGTAGTGTTCTTACGCCGTTCGGAAGTCACAATGCTGACGATCTATTTGACTTTTTGACGCAATTGGACGCAGCAGCACCCTCGGGCCGCGCTGATTATGATTTGATCGGATTTCAGGCGCATACCAGATCCAGCGAACTCCCTGCGATCGACGAAATCATCTCGCAACTGGCACGCTTTTCTACCTTTGATCGTCCGATCCAAATCACCGAGTTCGATGTCGATAGTGCTGAAATCGATCGGCAGACACAAGCTGACTTTACTCGCGACTTCTTCGAAGTACTTGCGGCAACCGAGCAAGTCGACCTGACGACCATCTGGGGTTTCTGGCAAGAAGAACATTGGCGTAGCAGCGAAGGCGCCGAATGGTTTTCGACCGATTGGGTTCCCCACGCTAACGGCCAGTGGTTTCTGGATCAACGCACCGAATCTTTCGCCGCGACCGAAATAACGACGGACCAGCAAGGTCGATTTCAATCCAATTTTTCAGCCAGCGAAGTGCTGATCTACATCGATGGCGTTCAGCAACCGATCCCTGTCACGTTGACATCGCAGCCGATCACGATCCAAACCCAAACGCCGTGGCAGTTCGTGGTCAATACTGTCAGCGACACGCCTGACGCAAACCTAGGCGACGGGGTGGCTCAAGACGCCGACGGATTGACCAGTTTGCGTGCCGCGATCCAAGAAGCCAACTTCCTAGCCAACAGTGCTTTGGGCATCGACCAAATCACATTCGATATTCCAGGCTCCGCGCCGCATGTGATCTCGGTCGCAACAGCGCTCCCGACGATCACCGAATCGGTCGTGATCGACGCGACGACTCAACCTGGCTATTCATCGGCGCCCGTCATCGAATTGCGTGACGCTGGCGATGTGGACCATGCTCTTCAAATTGCAACCGATTCGGTAACCATTCTTGGAATCAGTGCTACAGAATTTGACAACGGGTTACACATCGTTGGCGGTGGAAACCACCTTATCACCGATAGCTATTTCGGCATCGACACGTCTGCCACGTCGGCTGGGAACAACGTTGGGATTCGCGTGACGGATTCGGCGAACAACGTTCTTGATTCCAACGTGGTCAGTGGAAACGACGCGAGCGGCATCTTTCTACAAGGTGAATCGACAGCAAACACATTAGTCAACAATCTCGTTGGTACGGATCCGACCGGTCAAACAGCAATCGGCAACGGTTCGATTGGCGTCCTGGTTCACGGGCCTGGCAACGTCATCGGTCAACCAAACCAAGGCAACGTGATCTCAGGCAACCAGGGAACCGGACTGGCGTTGACCAGTGATGCATTAAACTCGATTGTTCAAGGCAACAATATCGGAACGAATGTCGACGGTGATACACCGTTGGGCAACTCCAATTTCGGGCTCTTAGTTGCAACGGCTGGCAATACGATCGGCGGAAGTTATCTAGACGGTGGAGGAAATCTTATTTCCGGCAACGCCCGCCACGGGCTTGTTGTTTCCGGCGCGGCCGCCAGCGACAATTCCCTCACAGGTAACTTTGTAGGCGTCAATGCGACCGGCGATGCAGCGATTGCCAATGGGTCTTTTGGAGTTTTTGTTGTCAACGCATCCAACAACACAATTGGATCAACCGATGTTGGGGCGACAAATCTGATTTCTGGCAATCAACTTTCCGGAGTCGTGATTCGTAGCGCCAATTCAAATGAACTGATTGGCAATCGCATCGGCACAAACCTTGATGCAACAACCGCAATACCAAATCAAAGTGTTGGTGTCTCAATCGCACGAGGCGCCAGCGACAACCAAGTTCTCTCGAATCTTGTCTCGGGCAATTCGGCATCGGGTATCGCGATCGTCGATGCTGGTTCTGAAAACAATGTGGTCCAGAACAACTTGGTCGGAACCAACCTGGATGCGACGGCGGCCATTTCCAATGGCCCCTTTGCGGTCTTGGTTCAAACAGCCAACAACGTCATCGGAGGCACGATTGACCAAGGCAATGTGATCGCAGGGTCAACGCGCGGCGTCGTGCTCAGTTCGGCAAACGCGACAGGCAACCAAGTCTCTGGCAACACGATTGGTACTGATTCGACCGGAACTGCCAATCTGGGTCTGACCACCGGCGTTCAAATTGGTGCCGGGGCGGCAGGTAACGTTATCGGACCAGCCAACACGATCGCCAATAATACGACCGGTGTGCGACTGATCGGTAGCAGCGGCGACGAAAACACGGTCACTCAAAGCAATTTTGTCAACAACACGTTGATTGGGATCGATATCGCTGGCTTGGGCCCGACCGCAAATGATGTCGGAGATCAAGACGAAGGCACGAATCGAACACTTAATTTCCCTGTGATCAGCAGCGCAAACATTAGCGCAACCGATTTGTCGATCGCTTTTGATGTACCCGTTCCGACGACCGCAGCCACTTACGACTTAACGATCGAATTTTTCTTGGCAGACAGTTTTGGTCAAGGAAACGAATACCTTTGGTCAACAACCTACACGCCAATCGACATTGCCAACGGCGAAGTCACCTTTGTCGCACCGGTGGGAAGCATCACTTTGGGCGATTGGATAACCGCCACGACAACGGACGCCGACGGAAACACATCCGAGTTTGCGGCGCCCGTGTTCGTTTCCGAAACATCGCAATCTTCGGCAGTCTCGGAACAGCTTGAATTGCCAAGCGGTGCACGAACGCCGCTGGATGTAAGTGCTGATGGAATGGTTTCAGCGATCGATGCCTTGCTTGTGATCAATGATTTAAACAATGCAGAAGGCGAACAAAACGCGCCGGCCAGATCGGACGTAAACGGTGATAACCAAGTGACGGCAATTGACGCGCTGCGGATTCTGAACTTCTTGCAAACCGCAACAGAGACACCGCGATTAGAAGCGATTTCAACGGAGTTGGCCGATTCTGTTTTCGCCATAGACGAAGATGAAGCCGACTTGAGCATTTTGGATGTAGGCCTGTTTTAGTCGCAGCGTCTAAATTGTGCCGGCTAAATCGTTCCGGCCAAATACCGCTTGCGAACGGTTTGCGGAAATTTTTCGATTGCGTATCGCAACATTGTTCGCGGCATATCTTGATAGTGGGCTCGCAAGAAGATCTCTTCGACTTCGCGATCGCGATTACCGATTTCGCGAAGCATCCAACCGACAGCTTTGTGGATCAAGTCTTCTTCGTCATCAAGCAACACTTCGGCGATCGTGAGCGTATCGTCGTAGTCGTCCGCCTTGATAAATGTATACGTTGAAAAAATGGCGATACGCCGTTCCCACAGATTGGATGACTTGGCGAATCGATACAGCAATTGGCGGCTTCGATCCAACAAGTAGTGACCGACGATTTTGTGCGCCGAACAATCCACCAAATCCCAGTTGTTGATGAACGTCGTGTTGGCACAGTACAAATCGAAAATGGATTTCTGTTCTTGGTCGTCTCCGTGCTGATACTTCAACGTCAAAATGATCAACGCGAGCAACCGCTCTTCGTGAATCTTAGACCGTAGAAGCGAGAGAGTGCCTTTGATCGATAGATCTTGGTTTTCTTTGGCCAATCGTCGCAGAACTGGCATGCGGATCCCAATGAACTTGTCGCCGGCGCCATACTCGCCGGGCCCTGTCTTGAAAAAACCCTGCGAATGTTCGGCGATCTTGGGATTCGCCAACTCTTTCATTTGTCGGCGGATTTCGGTTGCGGAAATCGTATTCATGCGGATGATAAATGGGTCGGTGAGACCGATCGTGTCCATTCGATCGGTAAATTGAGGCTACTCGTTTGCAAGACAATAGTTACTTCTAAGTCGTTAGACCATCATGAACGATCCCATTCGAGGCCGAGGAGCGCAGCAGCAAGTTGCCAATCGCTTCGAATCCGTTCATGCATCACCCGACGAATCTGTCGAATCCACCCGCCCGCCAACGGAATTTTTGGTCGATCAGTCCCGCAGCATCGTCAGCGAGAACAACAGTCCAGATGTGCCGTTTCGCTATTCGATCAATCCCTATCGTGGTTGTGAACACGGTTGTAGCTATTGCTATGCACGGCCCAGCCACGAATATTTGGGGATGTCGGCCGGCCTGGATTTTGAGACCAAGATTGTGGTCAAGGAACAGGCTGTGACACTTTTGCGAGACTGGTTGGCCCGACCAAAGTGGCAACCCGAATCAATGATGCTCTCAGGCGTAACCGATCCTTATCAACCTATCGAACGCGAAAAGCGAATCACGCGTGGTATTTTGCAACTGATGGCCGACTGTCGTCATCCTATTGGCGTGATCACCAAGAACGCGCTGATTGAGCGTGATCTGGATTTGTTGGCAGACTTAGCACGAGATAATTTGGTTCATGTGGCCATTAGCATCACGACCATGGATGCAGAACTTGCTCGCAGCTTGGAACCGCGAACCAGTTCTCCAGATGCTCGCTTTCGCGCGATGCAAACACTTGCCGATGCAGGTGTCCCCGTTCGAATCATGACGGCGCCAATCATCCCAGGACTCAACGATCACGAAGTACCGATGTTGCTAAAACGGGCCGCCGAATCGGGCGCGACGACCGCAGGCTACGTGATGCTGCGTCTGCCCGGGGCCGTCGAACCCGTATTTACCGATTGGCTTTCCAAGGTCCGACCGGAAGCCGAAGAAAAGGTAATGGCAAAAATTCAAGAAGTTCGCGGTGGTGCAATGAGCGATACCGAATTCGGCCGTCGCATGCGTGGCACCGGCACGCGAGCGGATTCAATCGCCGAAATGTTCAAGCTGTTTGCCAAACAGAACCAACTGAATTTAGATTCCAATCCGCTACGTTGCGATCTATTTGTTCCACCCAATGACTCAAGCGGCCAGCTAAGTCTGTTCTAAACTTAGACTCAACTATCGATACAAGAAAAGTTGGCTGGCGCTGCGTGCAAATAAATTGCGTGCTAATAAATCTTGCCCTGCCGGCTTAGAATGGTGCTTCGTCGTCGCCGGCTTCGGCGAATGCGTCGTTTGCGGAACCAGATACTTGCTCGCTCATGTTACCGCCGGGAACTGCGTCACCGGTGATGCGAAATGACATCGCTTCTGCGTTCAAGAAAAACTTGACTTCGCTTCGTTCATCCTTTTGCCAGCGGCGGCCGTTCAAACGATAGGTTATTTCGACGGTATCGCCCACGTTCATCTCGTCGACGCTGTCACATGAATCGCGTGTGAACTCGACAGGAATGTAGTTCGTAAAACTACCCTTGTCTTGTTCCAAAACGACGACCCGTTTGCGGAAACCTTTGCTGCCGTAGGTCTTGGTTTCTTCGATTACGTGTACTACACCCGTTACTTTTGCGTCACTCATACCAGCGTATTCTCATCATCATGTATGGATTAGCCAACTGTGGCCGGACCAACCAGTGTAGCGTATTTTGGTCACCCTGCGATGGTACGAACGATAGAGTTTTTACAAAGAATCAGCCGCCAACGGGAATCTAGCCAGAGAGAAGGAAGTTAACTGATGGTGACAATATTGCTGTTGCCGATATGGGCAATTTCAGTGTTTCTCTGGTCTGTATTCTGGGGACGACGCGATACACGCCTCGGGCAGGCGCGGCCAGTTCGATGCGCCCTGACCATTTCTGTTTTCTATGCAGGATTGGTGGTGACGGGAGCTATCGTTTTGCTGTCGAACGATCTGGCCAACGGGGGATTCGGTATCGTGTCGTCTATATCGATCGTTGTGACGTGCCTATTTGTTTTTGGAATGACCGTAGTCGTATCGCTTATTTCCTACGCGATCGGCTCGGATCGAGCACCAAGCCCAACGCTGAACACCGATCCGCAAGATTTACAGCAATCCAGTAGTGATGCAAATTCAAAGCACGAAACGGGCAACCCTTACCAACCACCACAAGTGTGAATGTTAAAGGCCTACTCTCACGGGTTATTTGGCTTCCGCTTTCAGTTTGTCACCGAACACCTTCCGCAATTTTTCCAACTTCGGTGGAATCACCGTCTGGCAGTACCGGTTACCTTGGTTTTCGTTGAAATAATTTTGGTGTTTGTCTTCAGCGTCGTACATCGTTGACGCCGCTGTCACTTCGGTAACGATCGGATTTGGAAACGCCTTTTCTTCGTTCAGTCGTGACTTGTAAGTCTCAGCGAGCTCTTTTTGCTGATCGTTGTGAAAAAAGACAGCGGACCGATACTGTGTTCCCCTGTCCGCACCCTGGCGATTGAGTGTGGTTGGATCATGAGTCTTCCAAAATACTTCTAGCAACTCTTTGAACGCAATTTTCTGTGGATCGAATTGAATTTGGATGACTTCGGCGTGCCCGGTCTTTCCGGTGCAGACTTGTTCGTAAGTAGGGTTTTCGACATCGCCGCCCATGTATCCTGACTTGACCGATTCGACTCCGTCAAGAAGTTGAAAGACGGCTTCGACGCACCAAAAACATCCAGCACCAAATGTCGCTGTTTCCAAATTCATCGTCTGTTCCTGTCCTGGCTTTGATGCAGCAATCGGTACGCGTTTGATCGGTTCAGGTTCACCACCCGAGCATCCAACGGTAAGACCGAAAAGGCAGCCGACCGACAACATAAAAAGAGTGCGAACCATAAGAATTGATCTCAAAAGGGCTCTTGGCGGAATTGAATGACTGGTGATCAGCCGCGGGCAAATTCCCAAAGGAACCCTGAAAAGGAAAACGCCAGTTTAGGCTTGGCGTGTCCGCGTAGAAAAGACGTGAGTGGACATTTATTAGGGCGACGTCGTCGCCTTGTCAAACTGTTCATCCACGATTGCAGCGCCGATCGAATCACCAAATGTGTTGGTTGCCGTTCGGAATCGGTCCAACAACCAATCAATGGCTAAGATCGAACCCATGTATTCGGGACTCAACCCTACTGCGTTCAAAACAATCAGCATTGTTACCAAACCGGCTTCTGGGATTCCTGCCGCGCCGATCGCGGCCAGTGTTGCTGTAATGGCAATCACAATTTGGTCCATGAACGTTAACGTCACATTGGGATCCAAATTCGCAATGAAGATCGCAGCGGCGGCTTCGTACAACGCAGTTCCATCCATATTAATCGTCGCCCCCAGTGGCAGCACAAAATCAGTCGACTTCTTGGACACACCAGCTTCGTTCGCGCACTCCATGGTCACCGGTAGCGTGGCTGAACTACTGGCGGTCGAAAACGCCGTCAGCAAGGCGCGGGACATCGATTTCATGTAGGCGTAAGGATTCTTCTTTGTGAAAAAGTAATAGATCGCCGGTAGAGTCACGAATGCATGAAAGGCCAATCCCAGCAAGACCGTGATGATAAAACTGGAGGTCTGCGCGATGACGCTCAGAAATCTGCCTTCGGTTTGTGCGATGCCAAACTTCGACGCCACCAAGCAAAAAATCCCCAACGGCGCTATCGTCATCAACAACATCACGAATTGCATCATCGCTTTATTGATCTGTTGGATCATGGTTGTGATTGAGCGCACGTCATCGCCCATTGTCGTCAGCATCCCAGCGAAAATGATCGCGAACACAATCAATGGCAATAGGTTTGTCGCCACGGCCGCTCCCAGCAGGTTGTCCGTGAACAACATCAACAGCATGTTGCCAAGGATCGTGCCGATGCCAGGTTCGTTTCCGGGCAAGCCATCTGAAAGCATCGGGATCAGCTTGGCAAGCTTTTCCTGTTCGACCCCGGACGTTTCCGCAAGCTCATTGAGCACCTTCGCTTTGTCGTTTGCGGTGACAACAACGGCTTCCGACTGCGTCTCGGCAACCTTTTCGTTCTTGCCGCCACCAGGATTGATGACGTTGACCACAATCAGGCCAACAATGACCGCCAAAATGGTTGTCGTAAAATAATATCCAACTGCGGTTAGACCCGGTTTGCCAAGTTTTCGGACATCGCCCAAACCAAGAATCCCGCTCATCACCGAAGCAACCACAAGGGGCACGACCATCATCATCAGGGCGCGCAAGAATACTTCGCCACCGATTTCAACCGCATGAAAAATCCCCAGCGCCGTTTCTTTCGGCAAGACGATTGGCAGCAGCAAGGCGGAAGCAATTGCCAACACGATTGCACCGATGATGAACAAGGTCAAATTGCCGTGTCCACCTTCCTTGTCATTCGATTCACCGTCGGAATTTTCACTCGCCATTGCCTTCGCTCGTTTTTCAAAGATTGCTGAATCAGTAATCAGATTTGATTACAAGATAACGTACGGACGCTTGGTAATGCGAGTTTTAGCCCGTTTGGCGGCGTAATTGTGGGTTCCGCCTGAAGGACCGCTCGTCAAGCAAGTGACTGATTGCTGTCAGCCACGGAGTGGCGACACATCTCTAGCCTTGGGCTTCAGCCAAGGTTGGCGAAACGCAAAATTCATTTCGTTATTCTCCGTCCCGATCACCGCC
>CAZZDZ010000011.1:22196-39637 GCA_964652675.1 uncultured Pirellulaceae bacterium | reverse complement strand
TAAACCGTTACGCGGTTTCCATCCCACCAGGAATCATCGCCTCGGTTCCAAACGTCTTCGGGAACTTCTTCGCTCGCGTTTGCTTCGCCAAGCCATTGGCTGTTTAACGCTTGCTGAGCAGCAAAAAGCGTGTTGGCGGCTCGCTGTTCGGTACTGATTTCGGTTCCGACCGGCTCTCGTTCGAACCATGCCCACGCGATCGATGGTTCTGGTTCGCGATCACTGTAAATTGGCTGAACATATTCCGGTTCAATGTACTCGGGTTCGATATATTCCGGTTCGATATAAACAGGCTTGGGAGCTTTTTTCTTTGCGACAAACTTCGGTTTTGCTTTCGGCTTGGGAGCGGGTCTTTCGATGTAGACCACTTTCTCCTTGGGCTCTTCTTTTATGACAACAACCGGTTCGGGCTCTGGTTCTGGTTCGACTACTTCTTCTTCTAACTCTTCGACCAGTTCTTCCTCTTCTTCGTACTCTTCTTCCTCTTCGTAATCTGGTTCCAAGATCGTTGCACGTCCTGGTTCGCCCTGGGCAGGCATCAAGCGAACTTCGACTTCGATCTCGTGGAAAATCTCCACAATGTGTTCGTGACACGTGAACATCATCACTTGGTGTCCCAGTTCCGCAAACGTTTTCAATGTTTGGGCAGCGTGGACTGCTCTTTCTCCGTCAAAGTTAACCAGAACATCGTCCAGCACCAACGGCAGCATCACACCGCGTCGGGCGTACGCCGCAGCGAGTGACAATCGAAGAGCGATGAATACCGCTTCGCGTGTACCGCGACTGAGAACTTCCAGAGGCAGCGAATTGCCTTCGTGGTTATCGATCTTCAGCGCGTTTGTACCCAGCGGGGTCCAAATACGTGTGTACTTTCCGTCCGTCAGTTGGCTCAGGAAGGATGATGCCTCACGTAGTGTTTCGGGCTGCCGTTCACGCTCGAACGTCCCACAGACTTCTTCCATCAAACTACTGGCCATCGCCAGCGTCTGCCATCGACGAGCCACCGATTCGATTTGGCGTTCCAAGCATCCAAGTTCCAATTGGGCGACCGACAGTCGATTGTCATCACCCAAGTGTTTCATTTCGGCAGCCAATTCGCCTTGCGCCGTCCGCAACAATGCGATGCGTTCTTCGGCTTCGCCAATTCGCGTCGTCAACGATTCCCAGCGACGTTCCAGATCGGTTGCGGTAGAACCTTCGATTTCGCGTTCGACGTCTTCGTAGTTCAAGTGGGTGCCAATGATGCTGCGAATCTGCTTGGTCAAATCGTCCCGCTCGTTCCGCAGATCAGACAGAGACGCTTTATTGTCGACCATTTGGTAAAACTGTTCCGGGGTCGCAACGCCACACTTTGCCCACAATGCACGACGCTGCTGTTCGCCACGTTCAAGAGCACGACTGTGGCCAGATTGAATCTTCTTTAGGTGCGAGTCCTGTTTCTTTAAATCTCGCCGGCGCTTAATCCAGTGTTGGGCGCGACCAAGTTCTTCGTGCAGGTGGTTCAACTGATCCAGCGGACCACGGTGCCGACGTTTTCGGGTTTCGGAGGTTATCGATTCCGATTCAAGTATTTCGCCAGATTGTTCTTGTGCATCGTCATTCATCTCCAATGCTTCCAAGTAGAGCGTTTCGATACGCTTTGCAATCGACTGACGTTCGCGCTGACGTTGTTCGCGTTCAGCTTGCAGTTCTAAAACCCGACGGCGACTCGATTGAAGCGTTTCGTATCCGTCGCTCAATTTTCGGACGCTGGACGGAGACATCGATTCGCTTAAACCCAATCGGCTAAGCGTTGATGACCAAGTCCGACGAGCTTCTTTCAAACGATCATTGGCGGTTGACGCGCGAGACCTCGCTACTTTGTATGACTGCAACGCGGCTTGGTGCGAATGATAAGTCGGTAAAGACGATTCTAGATCCACCAACAATTGCTCTGATTCTCGCAGACGCAATTCGATCGATTGACCATCGCTGGGTAGGCTGGAATCGGCTTCGCTACGCTCTGATTCGGCATCACGAATTTGCTGACGCAGCGTGTCAATCTGACGATCGCAATCTTCCATGTCCAAAAATGACGTCCGACTTCCCTGCTGTCGAGCGAAGTAATAGAGCATGAACGCCAACACGCCCAGCAGGATGCACGCCATTCCCCAAGTGGGGTCCGGTTCGGAGGTCAAAAACCAATCGATACCAGCCATGTGCGAGAATCCACACACGAGCGTAAGACCGCCAAACACGAACGGTATCGCCAACATGCCGACGCGGTCCAGAGGCATTGCTTCGGACGTGGTCAGATCCGCTGACTCTTTTTCCAAGCTGCGGTATTGGTGTTTTAGCTTTTCGATGTGATCGCCAAGCTGCGAACGCTGACGCAACGCATTGATCAATTTGTTTTCGCGGCGGATTGCCTCTTGCAGATCCGACGCGTGGGCGCGATCGAGTGTGGATTTCAGTTGATCGCTCAGCTTTTCAGCGCGAGCTTTGTGCTCCATTGATTCGTTGCGAGCTTGTTTCAGCGTAAACACTTGCTCTTTGACACGTTTGGCCGGAGCCGAGAGTGCCGCGAGCGTTTGTCGCGACAGGTCAGGCATTTGCGTCTCGTCACCGTCGATCAACGCATCTTGATCGTGGGTATCCATTCCCAAGTGGTCTGCGTCGGCAGCAAGTTGATTGCGTGCTTTTTCAATCTGAACGTCCAGACGTTCGATCTGCTCCTCAAGTGCTTCGACCCAAGTCGCTTGTTCGCTGGCTGCTTCGATGCGACCTTGCAATTCCAGCATTTGCTTGCTGACAGGCAATTGATCGGCTTTTTCGCGTATCGCGCGTCGCTTTTCTTTGACTTCTTCAAGCTTCAAGCGTCGCTCTTGCATCATCGCTTCGATCTGCACCAGTTGCCCAGGAGCTTCGTCGGGTGGTTGAGCTTCACTTTCAAGCAGCTGGATTCGCTCTACTTTTTTATGTCGCTGTTGATACGAATCGTAAACGCTTGTGGCGATTTCGACGCAGCGAGCTTCGCGCTCCCACGTACTCGTCCGTTCGGTTAGTTGTTCGATTTCGTGTTGTTGTGCACGTCGTTGTGCGGCCAGTTCGCTCCAACGTCGACCGTGGCTGGTCAGCCCCTGCACTTCGTCCCTTAGTTTTTCGCGTTTGCGAATCAGCGCTGCCATTTTTTTGGCGTCGGGATCGTCTTCGATTCGAGAACTGCCGATCAAGTCCTGGCGTCCGCCACGCAAGGTGCGCAACACGTCGACAAGCGAAACGCGGTCCAGACCACTGGACAATTTGTAAAGTTCGTCTGCTGCGGCGGTATCGTCCAGAGTGCTCAGTTCTTGCAATTCGCGCATTCCGATCGCGAATACATTGGTAAAAATGGGTTCGTCGATTTGCCCCAGCAACATGCTCAGGCGGTGTTGTCCTTGGCTCAATCCGTCCGGCCCGGTCACACTCAGCTGTCCGGTCGTCGATTTTTCGGTCAGTTGATGGTGCCTACGAATCTCGTATCCTCCGCCTGGTCCGGAAATCCGGATCGCTCCACCGGGAGTTCCTCCGTAGATCGGCGGTAGGTATTTTTCGCGTCGCTCGTCGGTGAACCCGTAAAGCATCGCGCGCATGAATTGCATCAACGTTGTCTTACCAGCCTCATTGGGACCGTAAAACAAAGTCATGCCTTCGGGTAGCGAGTCGACTGAAAGCCCAGTCCAGACTCCAAACCCATCGATGTGAATGTCTTTTACTTTCATGATTTACGCACCCAGTTTGGCTTTCCGCCGCGAAGCAAATCGACACCCAAAAGCGTCGCTTGATCAAGCGTTTCTCTACGGGTCACTGCCGCCACTTCGGCAAGCAGCGTGGCTGTGTTGGCAGCCAAAAGTTCGTGTTCTTCGGTGTACTGCAGCAAATTCAGTTCGCGGCCTTCATTTCCACGGTGCTCGACAGCGACCCGCAAAAAATCACCCAGGATCGTTTCTTCGTCTGTCCAACTAGTCGGATATTGATGCGGCGGGCGAATGTTTAACTTTGCGGTCCAAGCACTTGGTGTGCCGTGTCCGTATTCGCGTCGTACCCACTGCAATAGTTCTTCGGGGTCACCGATTGCGTGCAGGTTGTCACCGGTTTCGACAGAAATGTCCCAGCCAAGGATCAAATGACGACCGCCGTTTTCATGTTGCAGTCGCATAATCCGTTCGCTCATCAGATTGCGAAGGTTGCCGGACATGGCGATGTCGGCCGCATCGATTTCGACATTGGCGTAGCGAAAGGAATCACACTCGATGATTTGGATTCGCATTTCTCGTTCGCTATCGACGTCCACAATGGTGTATCCGTGCGGCCCGGTTTCTTGCAGATTGCGACCTTGTGGGCTTCCGCAGTAGATCGCGCCACCATCTTCGGCGCCGTTGACGTCCATTCGGTTATGCAGCCCGCCCAGTGCCCAGTAGTCGAATCTTCCTTCGCTGAGCGCTTCGGCTTGGGCCGTTCCATAACCCACGCCGACGGTAAATTCGTCGGTAGGTTCTGCTTGAAAACTGGGGACGTGCAGTGTGCTTCGTCCATCGCAACTGCGTCCGACAACAACGCAGACGGTCCGCCCGCCTCGCTGAACAGGGACGGATGCGACTTGGTCTTTTGGAAAGAATGTCACGTTGGGTGGCAATGGCACCGAGTCGGGCCATTTACTTGGATCGTCGCTCAATCCGGCAGCCCAGAAGACTTGCGTTTTTTGGGCATGCAGTTTTTCGAAGTAATCCAAAAGCATCGACATGCCATGTGGACCAGATGTTTGCGGGCTAAGCAGATCACCACACAAAACGACAAAGTCGATGTTGTCCAACAACGCGGCTTCCAGGACACGCTTGGCGGCCGCAATGGGTGCCATCGCCATTGACTCTTGCAAATGGCTTGGCAGCGCGTCTAAATCACCTAACGGTTTTTCAAGATGAAAATCGCTGGCGTGAATAAATCGGAATGACTCGCCCGGCATCGGTTCCCTCCCTTGGCGCCGCAGCGCCGTTTACCTGGGTCTAATTTGAACAGTGCGTTCAACCTAAGTCGCCGACCGAAAGACCTTTCAACAACGTATGTGTTGGTGACAACGATCCAACACATCGTGTGATTGGAAATTGCCGGTCGTAGCATGTCGGCTACATAGGCTTGGGAGTTTAACGAAAGTTGCGATTTGGGGCCAAGTCGTATTTATCAATGCTACTATTGACGTGAAACTGCCTGATTTCCCGCCTCAAACACCCTTGCAGGAATTCACACGCCGTCGCGGTCTCAAATTTTTCTGCCGGTGACATCTGTCCAGGCGACCGTCACAACCGACAGAACTGCGTGCCAGATGGGTGGTCTGGGCAATTCTTGCCGACTCTGGCCGACTTTGCCGCTTGGAATGTCTTATTGATTCAATGGCTATCGGCAGTATCCGAATTGCCGACATCACATCGAGTGTTGACTGAGCAACCGTCAGTGATGAATTGTCAACTTTTCTCAGAAAAACAAAATTGAAACAAATCGGAGGCCTAACGTGGCTTGCACACCTAACACTGTACGTGCCCGAAAGGGTTTTTCGCTCGTTGAATTGTCCGTTGTTGTGATCATCATCGGCGTCTTGGCCGCTTTTGGCGTTCCACGTCTATTGCAGTCGGTTGAGCGAAGCAAAGCTGCAGAGTCGTTCAAGTACTTGGCAAGCGTTCGCGCTGCTCAAGAGCGGTACCAAGCTCGTCAGGGAACCTACGCAGACGACTTGACCCTGCTGGACATGTCACAAACTCCACCTACTTACTTCACCGTCGGAGCACCAGCCGCTGGCGCTACGGGCAGTCTGGAAGATTCGTGGACGCTGACTCTGACACGAAGCGGAGCAAGCAGCGGTTATGGAGCCTACACGGTAACGTTCACCGAAGAAGGCTACGACACTGCAAACAGCAACATTGATGCAGAGATCAACCCGCAGAGTACTTAGTAGTCTGTTGAAACAGCTAGTCGCAACTTGGGCTAGCTGTTTTTCTCTGGGCCATTGCACCAGTGATTGTCCGTTCAAGGTGGTTGGCAATACCAGCCACCTGGACTCTGGTCAATCTTTTGAGACCGATATCCGTCGTGGGCGGACGCTTGTTTGGCAAGCGGACCGCTCTTTTTATGTAACAAAACAATTGCACCACTGACAGCACAGGAATTCTGTCACTTGGTTGCCCCAAACGGACGGGAACCACGATATGTCTACCAATAGCGATGTTCGATCGAACACGGATGCTGTCGGCATTTCGTTCGGACGTGACAAACTGGATGGCTGTCGCGCCCAACGCACCATATTCGGCACAGTGCGGCATCTGCAAGCAAGCGTGGATATCGTCGACAATGACGTCTCCGCTGCTTTGGAATCGCTTTTGTCGCAACTGGGAGCTGGCACCAAGAAGCTTCCCATCGCAGCGGCGATCCCAACCGACGAGTGCTACTTCGCCACTCGCCCCACGGCTGCCAACGCCGCCAACGCGTCGCCTCGCGTACTGCTTAGAGAATCACTTCGAAGCAGCGCCACTCGATTGGACCAAATGGCGATTGACGTCATCAATTGGCAACCTGATCGCCGCCAAGTCGCGGGAATCGTCGCGGCTCCTATCGAACGAATCGAACAGATCCGCGAATCCGTTGCAGCGACAGGACACCCGCTGCAACGATTAACGCCTGCTGCGGCCTGCTTAATCAGCGTCGCACCGGATAGCGAAGGCCGTGAACGTCGAAATAGCTTGACGTCTCGAGTGTTATTGGGCGATGACCACTTGATGGCCGTCATGAGCCGAGGAACCCGCCCCATCTATTGGCAGCGTTTACCGTTGCCAGCTGGCGACGAATCAACAGGAATCGTTTCTGCGATCCGATCAATGGAAACCGCCGGCAGCGCATGCGGCCTTGATCGTACGCCTGACCAAGTCGTCATCCATGGTCGCAAAGAACTAATGTCTTTGATGGACCAACAATGGTTAAAAGACAACACTCGGGGTGATCTTCGCTGGGTCCAGACACCGACCTTGGCTGACGAAGACGTTGCCAAAGCGCTTGCGGACAAATTTTTGGCCGAAGACGACGATGGTTTCGACTTCGTCCGACAGCATCGTGATCCGCTGCGACTGGGGCGTGTCGTCCCCTACAAAGAAATATTTGCCTATATCGCGGCCGCTTGCTTCCTTGCCGGAGCCATGTGGTTGCGTTTGGGGCATGTGCGAAACCAACAAACCGCAGTGCTTGCCAGCGCACCACCGATGGTTGGCGATGGCACGAATCCAAAACCAGAAAAAGATCGGCTTAACGCGAGGGCTACCGCCGTCAGCCAGTTTTTGGACAAACGTGTTCAGTGGAGCCACATGATGGCAGAAGTATCACGGACGTTGCCCGATGGAATGCGTCTGACGGCGATTCGCGGTACTGCGACAATGGCACAGCGACGCAAGAAGCAAGTCAAGGTTTCGCCAACGACATTGATTCTGAACGCAGAAACGGTCTTGGCCGAGGACGGATCGATGCCATTGTCCTTGGACACGCTGGCCGATTCGTTACATGAACTAGACAGCGTCAGCGAGCATTTTGAAAGCGTCGAACTGAGTGATGTACGTCGCACACAGTCGCAAGAAACCGGCGTCACAGGAGCTGAGTTCTCCATCGTGTTGACAAACGCAACAAAGGGGGCGCGATAAATCGGTTCACCGATACGCGATCAAAATATGCCAAAGGAAACAAATTTACGTGCAGAACTCGCTCAAGTCATCGAGCACTTGCGCGATCCAATGCGAATGCGATTGACGGTTGCTGGCGTGACCCTGGTGGTCATGTTCTTTGCAATTAGCGAACCACTGCACGGACGGATCAAACGAAGCAAGCGAGATCTGAATGACCTCAAAAACACGGCCGCAACCGCACAAGAAGTCGTTCTATTGCGAAACTCATTTGAGTCCATTGACGACCGCGTGATGCGTGGTGGCAATGACGAAGTGACCTCGCGTTTGATCGACATGGTTCGCCAAGAGTCATTGGATCTGCTGAGAATCGACGCCGAGGCACCAACACGTTTGGGGCCTTTGGAAACGATCCGTGCCAGCATCGATGTCGCCGGTTCTTTTGAATCCCTCAATCGATTGCTGTACCGGATTGAAAGCGATCAATTCCTGATGCGAATCGAAACGCTAACGATCAATCCTCCAGAGCGAAGACGCACTACGCCTTCAATGCAAATATCGGTTCGAATTCTGAAGGACAAATCATGAACTCCCTCATGCATCGATTTGGACCACCCGCACTCGTCTTTGGCGCAGCGCTTTACCTTGGATGGCCACCGGCTGCGCCGCTGGACCTGGGTGAGTCTGTTGCAAAAGCCAAGGCAGTCCGCTGGAAAAAGGATGACTTGCTTGCTCCACCGACGCTTGATGTCGTCGTCGATCCGTTTCGACAAGTCTTAATCGCGAAAGTCGCGAAAGACGAAATGAAACCTAAGCAAGACATGAAGGAAGCGGTCGTCGAATCCATGGTTCCTGAGCGGTCATCTGAAACGATCAAGAGTGAGTTGGAATTGACCGGCATTGCGAATATGGGCGGTCGTTACTGGGCGATCGTCAATGGAAAACCTCACTTGAAAGGCGACACGATCACGACGGGCGATTCGCAAGAATTCAGCTATGAAATCATCGCGATTCAATCGGATCATGTGGTCGTTCGCAACCAGAAAACAAGCGTAACCCTTCGTCCAAAACCCTTTGGCAAACGAATGAATGAAACGGGTCGCAAGCCGGCCGTTCAACAGCCAACACCGCAGCCTCAATCATTCGTGCCTCCACCGCCAACCACGATTGAACCGCCTCAAGCGTAAACCAATCCAAATCACACGCGTCATCTGATCGCGTTCAACGTAACTGCCAATATCATGGTCAATCAAGAACAAACTGTCCGAAGCCTAAACGAAAACGACCCGTTGATCTTGCGACTGCTTAACACCATAAGCAGCCTTGATCCACATCGGTTGCTTGAGTTATGGAATTCGCCGCTCAAGGACGACGTCACGATCGAAGAGTCGATCATCCGCTGCGGCTTGGCTGACGAGCATCAGATTGCGCAAGCCTACGCAAACCATTACTTGATGCCGATTTTTGATCCACCTGGGGATTCGCCCCCGCCCGTGGACCCCGAAATCGCCAACGTATTGCCTAGCCGGCTTTGCCGTGACCACTTGCTTGCGCCGCTAAAGGACGACGGCCAGACTTTGGAAGTCGCTGTTTTTGCCCCCGACTCATTGTTGTTGGCGGACGAAATCAAACTTCTGACCGGACGTCAGATGCGTCCGTTGTTCGCTCCCCTTTCGGTGATCGAACGCCTGTTGAACGTTCTTTACGAAGAAGGTTCGTGGACCGATTCGGTTTCAACCGCGACGTCCGCAAGCTTCGAAGAAGTCGACGAAGGCGACGAGGTCGATGACGAAGAATCGCAGGAAGCCGGAGAAATTGTCCACCTTGACCAAGCTCCCCCTCCAGGGCGTGACGGTCGGATCATTCGTTACGTAAACAGCATCTTTGAACAGGCTTTGCAAACCAGTGCGAGTGACATTCACATCGAACCCTACGAAGAATCCTGCCGAGTCAGGCTACGTATCGACGGTGTGCTGGCAGAAATCTCGCCGCCGCCGATGCCACTGCTCAATGCGGTTATCAGTCGGTTGAAAGTTCTCAGCAAAATGGACATCGCTGAAAAACGTATTCCTCAAGACGGCGCGATTGGATTGCGTAGTGGTGACCATCGCGTTGACATGCGTGTGAACACGTGCCCTACCGTGTACGGCGAAAAAGTCGTGATGCGTGTTCTGGACAAGAACGCATTGCCGCACGACCTAAAGAGCCTCGGATTGGACGAACGCCAATACCGCGACTTAAGTGAATCGATCCGCAGCCCTCACGGATTGATGCTGGTCACTGGCCCCACCGGTAGCGGTAAAAGCACAACGCTTTACTCCTGCTTGAACGCACTTAACGACAGCGAAACGAATATTTGCACGGTCGAAGACCCAGTCGAATTTAAGTTCGGCGGGATCAACCAAGTTCAAACACGAAACAAAGTTGGACTAACCTTCTCCAGTGCCCTGCGGTCATTCCTGCGACAAGACCCTGATGTGATCATGGTCGGTGAAGTTCGAGATGCAGAGACGGCAGACATTTGCATGCGAGCAGCTTTGACTGGTCACTTTGTGTTCTCGACACTTCACACCAACGATGCACTTAGCAGTGTGACACGACTACAGGATATGGGCATCGAACCATTCTTGCTGGCCAGCACGCTGCGTCTATTGGTGGCTCAGCGTCTGTTGCGACGACTGTGCGATGAATGCAAGAAACCTTGCCAAGTGAGCGCTGATTCGGCCAAAAGATACAACTTGGATCCCGGCACGATTATCCACGAAGCGGTCGGATGTGCTCGCTGTCGTGAAACCGGCTACCGAGGTCGACTGGCTGTATTTGAAATGATTCGTATCAACCAAAACTTGCGAGACATGATCCAAGCTGGCGAAACCGTCGGCAATATGCAACGCGCCGCGGTCGACGACGGAATGTCGCTGCTGGGTGAAAGCGCCCTCAAGAAAGTCGTCGCGGGCGAAACAAGTTTCGACGAAGCACTCAGCTTGGCCGTTCAGCACTAGTTACCGACTACTGACAACACAAAAACTCCCACTTTAAATAGAAATTGACCCAATACCATGTCACTTGAATCCTGGTTCCTTTCTCGTGCACGCGTCGCATCCAAGCGACATCGTCGTGTGAGTTTGGATGACAAGATGACGTTTTTTCAACAATTCGGCTCGCTCCTGGCGTCCGGAACTCCGATGCTGCGCGCGTTGAAAATCGCTGCCGACCAAAACCAAAGCACTCGTCTGAACGAAATCATGGACGAAGTCGGGGAGCGGGTTGCATCTGGTAGCAGTTTGCATTCGTCGATCGAGCACGCAGCGAGTGATCTTTTCCCGCTTCACTGGGTTGCGATGATCGCGACAGGTGAAACGACTGGCAAGTTAGACGAAGTCCTGGTTGATTTGAATCGACAGATTCGCGAAGCCGCCGAAACACGCAGCAAGTTTATCGGGTCGATGATCTACCCATGTGTTTTGGTTTTCGTCGCGATCCTTGTTCTGGTGGTGATGCTTTGGTTCGTTGTGCCAACGTTCGGAAACATGTTCAATGAAATGGGTGCGGAACTGCCCAGCATCACGGTTTTTGTTCTGGACTGCAGTGATTACTTGGCCGCTTACGGCATCTACGTGTTCGGCGGGATAGCTGCTGCCGCGTTCTTCTTTCGCCGCTGGATGAAAACCGAACCCGGAATGCGCCGAATGGTCAGCATCATGGTCGCGATTCCCGTCATCGGTGACTTGGTGATTCAGGCATCGATGTATCGATTCGCGTCCAACCTGGCCTTGTTGCTGCGTAGTGGCGTGCCGATGCTGGAAACGATGCAGACGATTGCCCAAGTCTTTAAAGACCAACCGCCATACCGCGATGCCCTGGATAACGCACGAAACCGCATGGCCGCAGGACGCCCGCTTGCTGACGGTCTAGAAGAGTCAGGTCTATTCACATCGATGATGATCAACGCGGTCAGAATTGGCGAAGAGTCTGCTCAACTGGGGCCCGTCATGGAAGAACTGGCGCCGTACTACCGCGAAAAGACACAAGCGTTTATGAGCCGCGTGACCAAACTGGCTGAACCAGCCATCATCATGGTGATGGGTGCAGTGATCAGCGTTGTCATGCTGGCGATCTACATTCCGATGTTCGAAATGGCGGGTAACGTAAATTGATGTGCCCAACTCAAAAAACCAATAAGCGACGCAGTGCATTTTCGCTGATCGAGATCGTGGTAACGATGACGATCATGGCGATCCTGTTAACCATGACGGCTCCCAGCGTGATTCAAACGATGGAGCAGTCGCACGCAGACATGGCCGGCGCTGGCTTGCGAATGGTCAACACCGCTCAGCGATTTTATTGGCTCGAAAACCGCACCTACGCTCCGAACATGCAGGCCTTGATCGATGCAGATCTGATCGATGGCGACTTGGACCTTACCGCACCACGTTACGAATACTCAATCGTCTCGGCGGATGCGAATGGTTTCCAAGCCCAAGCGGTACGACGGATTTTTAATTCACTTGATCAACCCGTGTACAACGGTGCTTGGCAAGGCGCTTTTACGATTGATGAATTGGGTGTGATTGCTGGAACTGTTCAAGGAAATCCCAGTACCATCACTGGCGTCACCCCCGTGTTAAGCCCCGCATTTTGAGATTTGACATGCTGGGCTATCACCACTGGTCATCTTTGAACCGAAAAACGACTCCTTGTCGCATTGGGTCTTCGTATCTAGAAGTCCAAGTGGCGATGGTGATGCTGGCGATTGGGATGGCCGGGCTGTATTCAATGGTCGTCGTGCAAACGCGGCAAGGAAATCGGTTGCGTGAAATGCTGCCAGCAACGGAGGTGGCTGCGATCAATCAGGCCGATTCCCCTTGGGCACGCAAGCTTGGGGTCTACGCCAGCATTGACGAAACCGTTTCGCCAGCCGATCCCGTTTTCCCCTTTACGCCTGTGGAACGGTTGATCGACAACCATGACGCCGCGTCATCGATGACATTTCATCATGAGCCCGGTGATCCCCACGGCTGGGCGTCATGGGATTATGGGCCAGCCTATCTAGGCAACGCACACTTTCATTTCTCCGTCGGTAACGTCGGATCGTGGGCGCAGTTCAATGTTCTCGGATTGCCTCCAGGAGAATACGAAGTCCTGGTGTATTATCCCGCTCTTGGTAGCATCGGAACGGCGATTCCACACGAAATCTATGATGGAACCACTCTGCTAGACACCGCTATTGTCGATCAAACCCAGCACACATCGGAAGTTCTACACAGCGGAAGACGGTTCGACAGCATCGGCGTGTTCACCATCAATAGCGGTTCGTTGCACGTACGACTGTTGGATGGACCTGGTAGCACAACACACATTCTCTTTGATGCCCTCTTGGTTCGATCTCGGCGACCGTTGGACGTCGTTTCCCTAGAGCCAACCGCGAACGGTGGCGCACAAGTTGTCTTGGAGGTGCCATGAGCCACAACGTAAGAAAACGACGTGGTTTCAGCCTGTTGGAAATCACGATCGCATCGATCTTGGCCGCGATCGTCGTCTTGATGGCTTCGGGAGTCTCCATTGATATCAGTCGACACATGGCAGCGAACATTGCCGAAGCTCAAGTTGCTGCGGAAGCCAGACTTGCCATCGAATCATTTCGTCGCGACCTTGGCGGATCCGATCTCGATGGAAACTTGGGCGATCGATCTGAAGGCCGGCTCGTCGCACGAATGATTCCAAGCACAAACGAACTGCGATTGTGCTTTGACGCCAATCAAGACGCGAGTGCGGATTGGGTGGCGCCTGATCGCGTCGTGACCTATACCGTCGATCAAGGCAACTTGATTCGATCAGACCAACTAAGCGGAACGTCGTTTACCGTCGCAAGGCATATCGACAGTGTCGAATTCATCGCGAACTCAGGCCAGATCGATATCATCATCGACTTTGAATTCGGTGGGTTCAGCGAATCCTACGCCTTTGCCACCTCGGACGTACTATGACCCGACATACTGCAACCCGACGTACTACAAAACGTGTCAATCGAAAACACCGCGCTCGTCGTGGCTACGCGATGCTGCTGGTCATGGTTGTGCTGCTGACCTCGTCAGCGTTCGTGGCTGTCCATCAGCGCCATTTAAGCGCCGCCCTACGCGTAGAACAAGCACGTGTTCAGAGCGAGGAATATCGTCGTGGCCCCGTGACTGTTTTGTCGGTCGCATGCCAGCGATTGGAGACTGGAAATCCGCCCTCCCCTGTGAACTACTTTTACAATCATGACCAAAATGGCGTGACGACGATCTACCGCGTCAGCTATTCATTGTCGGGATCGCAATGGACGATCGTCGCAGAACCAGACGACACTGCTGGGATCTACGACGAACTTCCCGCCACGTTCTAGTGCCAGCTGATGTCACTGATTAAGAAAATACGAAGCCGCGGATTGCTGCATTCGATCGAAACCGCGTTCAACCGGTTCGTTCCCGCTTGGCTTTTTCGGCTGTCGGTGGGAACGGTTTTGGAGTTAGCCCCTGAACAACTTGGCGAAGTCCACACGGGGCTGGACAACTCTGATTTTGTGCTTCGTTGCGTCCAGCAGGGTTCGCAAGCTCGCGATCAACTTCGCACAACGACTTGGAACTCGGTTCCACTGAAAACTTCGTCCAACGACTATGGTTATTCCATCGCACACGCGTCGACGCCACAAACGGTGCTTGGCGGAGTCTGGGGCGGAGTCGAGAGTTTCCATGAATCCAACCTTGGATTCCAACTGCAATTTGATGACGAACAATCGTGGATCTATTGTGCCTACGTCAGCAAAGAAGCACGCGGAATGGGCGTCTACAAACGAGTGCTGTCTTTCGGTGCAAACGATCTGATCGAAAAAGGGTTCAAACGAATCTTGGTCGTCGTTCAACCCTGGAACAAAGCGTCGATGTACATTCACAGAAAGTACTCCCAAGAGACACTTGGGACGATCGCCGTGGTTCGACTGTTTTCGCTCTGCGCGGTCTTTTCAACCGGCGCCGTCAAAAAGGGAAGCACTTTCACGCTTTCGCCCTTTGACAAACCCGTGCAGTTGAGCATCGAATAAGCGACGGCTCAGGTGGTTGCTCTGTGGAAACCAAGTGTCACGGCTTTCGTACTCGTACGTGAAGTCGTGGCATCGAGTACGAGTACCGGCGAAACGCCTGAGTACGAGTACGATCAGACAACACTGCAAAAGCGATTCAAAGCAGCGCTGTCCAGCTAGGCGGGGATGGAGGTTTCGCTTTGGCTGTTTCCCAGATAGCGATCCAAGGTTCGCTGGGGATATCCGTCGTAGAATCGTCGGATCCAATGTCGCCCAGACCACTTTTGCATGTGTTGCTCCCAACCCATTCGCTGCAAGAAGCGATCGGAAATATTTCCGTTGGTGACGTTGGCAACTAAAGCCGTCGCGCCACGGATTCGAGCGACTTCGTCCAATAAATGGCAAGCGCCGACGAATGTTTTGTATCCCGCCTGGTGTCCCGATCTGACATAATCGAGCGTCAGAAAGCCTGGCATCCCAAAAGGCTGATGATAGTCAAGCCAGCAAATCGTATCGTCACTGCGACCGTAACGTGCTTGCCACCAAACCTGAGCTACCGAAACACTGCCACAGCAAAGACGATGTTGAATTTCGACCAGTTTGCCATCACGCATCACGATACGACCACACCGCCATTTGCGGATTTCGCTTTCTCCCGAACGAAGGTCTGTTACTTTGCGTAGCGTTAGCATCGTTGCCACTTGGGTTGGATTACTTATCGAATCGACTACTCAATAATAACACTTGGTTAGTTGTTGACATAAATTGCAGTATGTCCACAGCAGGCCACGACCATCGGCTCGTATCACAATCGATACAACCAGAACGACACCGTCCAATTTGGGGCTCCAAAATGACCGAACAAAATACGCTCGAACAACAAACCCAGGACGCGGAGCCCGGTGAAGTGCGACCGAGTCGCATTCGACGGTTCTTGGTTTCGACGGCAAGATTGATTTTCTTTGCGTATGCGACCGTGCTTGTGATGCTTGTCGTGATGGAATCACGATTGGTATATCCAGGCGCCTACATGGAAATCCCAGGAGCGGATTTCGCTGGTGCGACGACGGTCAACTATCAATCGGGCGACGGGACCAAGTTGACCGGCCGCCTTTTTGAGCGTTCCGGTGCAAAGCACTCCATGATCTTTTTTCATGGAAACGGGGTCACCGCGGCGCGTGAAAGTCGCACGATCGCAAACTTGAGCCACACGTTTAATGCAAATGTCATGGCAGCCGAGTACCGCGGATTCGACTCGCTTGAAGGAACGCCTAACGAAACAGGTTTGATCCAGGACTCATTGGCGGCTAGAGATTTTATGTGCGAGCGATATGGTGTTAAACCTGATCAATTAGTACTGTACGGCCAATCGCTTGGCGGCGGATGTGCGGTCGCGGTCGCAAGTGATAGCGGTGCAAAGTTGTTAGTCTTGGATCGGACGTTCGACAAAATGGTAGACGTCGCCCAAGCGATGTATTGGTTCGTGCCGGTCAAACTATTGATGCGAAACCGATTCGATTCGGTCGCTAGAATTCAAAACTACCAAGGACCTTTGGTGCAACTGCATGGAAACGCAGATCGGTTGATTCCTATTGAGCACGGCAAGCAATTGCATGATTCAGCGCCCAGTAAAGTGAAACACTGGATTGTGGCCGACGGCATGGGGCACAACGACGCAACGCCAACGAAGGCGTGGAACGAGTTTTCGATGCGAATCCAAGAATTGTTGTCCGCAAACGCGAATCACTAGATTCCTTCTCTCAGTTCGTACATCAAGATGGCTGCCGCCGAAGCTGCGTTCAGGCTGTCAACCGATTGTTTCATTGGAACGCGCACTTGGATGTCGGCCATTTGCTGGACAGCGGCATCCAATCCATTTGCCTCGTTGCCTATCAACAAAACCGTTGGCCGCTTTCGGTGATCGATCTCGCTTAGCGGTGTCGCTGTCTGTTCCAAAGTGCTGGCAACAATCTGCACTCCGGAAACTTGAATGGATGTCAGATTCGCGATAGGTTGTTCAAGCTGATAAAAACGATGCTTGAGCGCGGTCGCCATGCTGACGCGAATCACACGACGGCTGAATGGGTCGATTGTGTTCTGCCCCAACAGGATTTGATTGACTCCCAATGCAGCGGCCGTGCGAAGCATGCCACCCAGATTTTCGGGGTCGCTAATCCCCAGCAGGCCAAGAACAAGCGTACCGCAATCACCTTGAAGAAAATCCTGAGTCGTTTGCAGTGGACGTCGACTTGCGCACGCGAGCACACCGCGATGAAAATCGAATCCAACGATCGATTTCAGCATTTCAGCCGAGATCGAATAGACCGGAGTGGTGTTCGGCACGAGCCGTTCAAACTCTTGCTCTTTGCCTGATTGAACCAATAACGAATCGACCTGGTAGTCGCTCTCGATCAAACGTTTGACGACCAATTTGCCTTCGGCGATGAAATAGTCATCGTTTGCCTTTGAAGCAGAGACCGATCTGGCTTTGCGTAAATCCACGAACGGTGCGATACGCGGATCAGACGGGTCGGTTATCTCGATCATCAATTTTGGTTTCCCCGTTAACTTCACTTGAGCGAGTGGCTCTTTGAGACTCCACGATAGCAGCGCAAGATGTTAGCGCACAAAAAGAGCCTTGCGATAGCTCGATAACGAATTCTGATGTGGGGTGGGAGAGAATACGTTACTGTTTCGAACTATCGAAAGGCTTT
>CAZZDZ010000011.1:0-22096 GCA_964652675.1 uncultured Pirellulaceae bacterium | reverse complement strand
TTCTGATGTGGGGTGGGAGAGAATACGTTACTGTTTCGAACTATCGAAAGGCTTTAGGGTCGAATCCAATTAGTTGGGGCAGAATGGATTCGACGAGTGTTTCAGACGTCTAGGTTGGGATGACGTCTGAGACACGATCGAGTTGAGATAGTTGGGGCTTTCAACTCGATGTGCTCCGACAAAGACAAGCCCTCGTGGCAAACTCATTTTTCGTCTCGGCACAACAAACCGTTCCCCATTGGTAAGCGTCATGGAGGGTTTCCCCACGCTATTGCGACTTGTTAACGCCAGATTGTTGCCGGTGCTACCAGTCGGTACGATTCTGATGGCACCAAACGACCGCTACAGTTCATTTGTTCACTACTTTGTTGTTGGTTCTTTTGGCGAACGAGACAAAACTGGATTCATGGAGGCACCGACGTGCAGATCGATGGAGAGCTAAGCAACCGACCTCGAATCGGAGTATTGACGTCCGGAGGCGACTGCCCTGGTCTGAACGCGGTGATTCGTGCGGTGACCAAAGCAGGCTTTTGGCTTGGTTACGACGTGATCGGGTTTCGGGACGGGTTCGAGGGACTGATTGATCCGATTCGCTGCCAAGTTCTGACGCCGCAAAACACTGCCGGGATACTTGTCCAAGGCGGCACGATTTTAGGTTCGACGAACAAAGGCCGTTTTGGTGCCAGAAAAGGCGTCAGCGGACGCGCGGAGATCGATCCAGCCTTGGTCGAAAAAGTACGTGAAACGTTTCGGATTCTCAAGTTGGAAGGCTTAATCGTCGTTGGCGGTGATGGATCGTTATCAACGGCATTACAGTTTCACGAAGCGGGCTTGCCCGTTGTTGGCGTCCCCAAAACGATCGACAACGATTTGAAGTGCACAGCTTACACGTTTGGTTTTAACAGCGCTGTTCTGTGTTGCGCCGATGCTCTGGATCGATTGCACACAACCGCTGCCAGTCATGGCCGCGTGATGGTGTTGGAAGTCATGGGTCGGCACACCGGTTGGATCGCGTTGCATGGCGGGATCGCGGGAGGTGCGGATGTGATTTTGATTCCAGAAGTAAAGTGGAGCTACGAAAACATCATTGCCAAAATCGAAGAACGCAAGCGATTGGGCAAAAACTTTACACTCGTCGTCGTGGCCGAAGGCGCGTCGTTGCCAGACGGCGGCTTGGTGACCAAAGATTCTTTGCAAGTGAATATGCAAGCCCGACTCGGCGGGATCGGGGAATTGGTAGCCAACGAAATCGATGGCATGATCGAACAAGAAACACGTTGCGTCGTTCTGGGTCATTTGCAACGGGGCGGTGGGCCAACCACATTCGATCGAGTGCTTTCGAGCCAATACGGAACGCATGCAGTGCGTTTGATCGTCCAAAAGAAGTTTGGCAAGATGGTTTGCAGCGACCCACCTGACATCTTGAGCGTACCGATCGAAGACGCCGTCAACGCGATCCGTACGGTTGATCCCAACGGGTCAGCCGTGCAAACAGCACGCGGAATGGGCATTTGCCTTGGCGATACCGCTGGCTACCAAAACCCGTTTTTGTAAAACAGACAAAGAACCAACCCTTCGCGTCTTGAAGGAAAGTCTAAAAAACATGGCTATAAAAAAAGACGGCGAAGTTGCACGCCCAAGTGCAACAACGCCGTCAATTTTAACCACAAGGAAGTAATCCTCCACTGATTGTTGCAATCCCACACCACAACAATCGATTTTGGATCCCTTCGGATTCGAGCGTCGAACCAATCACTTGACTGATCCACGCCGGTACGTTCAGGATCGACCGATCCAAGCGTTTCCTCGGGTCGTAACCTTCGTTTGGGCAACAATCTACCGTTTGGGGTCGACGACATAATGCCTGTATCGCTTGGCCCTTTGGCGTGAAGTTTGACGACTACGTTGGGCATGCTGAAAAACGAGCCTAAATACGTCTCACAGTGAAGTGTTTTTCGAGTCTCGACATGGGCAACGATTGCAAGCAAGATAGACCGACTGCATACAACCTCCACTATCAAGAGACTTATTTCGTGTTCGCTAAAAGACGCTTCTATGCTGGCCTGCTAACTTTTTCGTTCATTCTCGCCGGACTAACCAACGTCCAAGCCGCATCGCCAACCGGACGGTGGAGCGGCGGATGGTATAGCCAATCCACAGGACACAAAGGCCCGTTGAAAGCCAAAATACGCCAGACCCAACCTGGCACCTACCAAGCTGTGTTCTTTGGACGGTTCGCAAAAGTGATACCGTTTGTCTATCCCGCAAAGCTTGAACGTGTACCAGGAACGTGCAACTGCTACACATCCAGTCAACGCTTGCCTTTACTGGGTACCTACAAAATGTCCGCAACCGTTACGGACCACCGATTCTACGCAACGTTCGGCGGCCGGAAAGACGCCGGGACATTCGACATGTCCCGATAGACGGCAGGCGTTCAACTGAATGATGCCCTGACAATCCGCTTTAGATCGCGTCCGACCCCAAGCACAACAATTCATCACCGACGCGCAGGATCAGATTGCCATTTGCAAAGGCTGGCGTGGCGCCGACCGAGCCGCCCAGTTCAAACTGGCTGATTTGCTCCCACTTTGCACTCGCACGCAATACCGTCGCTTGACCAGTCAGTGAAATAATCAACATCTTGTCACCGATGATGATTGGCGAAGCACTAAAGTTGCCGCCAATGCGTTTTTGCCAGAGCGAGTCTCCTGTTTGCACGTCAATGCACGACGCCACTCCTTTGTCGCCAATCATAAAAAGATGCTTTCCTTTGACCACTGGTGTGGGAACATACGGTGCATTGCGATCGATTCGGTAAAGTTTCTTCGGCTTGTCAGAATCGTTTGCAGGGATGCGAACGGCAACAAGGTGATTTCCACCACCACCGCTGCCTGCAGAACCAATCGCGATATCGCCGACGATCAATGGTGTACTGCAACAACGCGCATCAAAAACTTCTGAACTCCAAAGCAGTTTGCCCGTATCGATACTCAAACCGAAAAGACCATTGCCGGTATTCGCGCCAATGACTTGCAGGCGTTGCCCCGACGGATTCTGCGGTGGTTGATAGATTGCCGGAACGCCATAACAGCTCTTGCGTGTTTTCAATCCTGTTTCCCAGCTAGTCTTGCCAGTTTTTCGGTCGACCGCGATCATTCGACTGCTGCCGCCTACTTGCCCGGGTTTCAACTGATCCGCTTGCTGTGAATTGAACAGCAGCACCTTGTCCCCGACGATCCGTGGCGAAGTTCCAAATCCATGCTGGCTTTGCCAAGTGCCAAAGTCGCGTGACCAAAGTTCGTTGCCATCGTGATCAAAACATTTCAAATAGGTGTGTTCTGGATTACTCCAGGCGACAAAGACGTTTTCGCCGTCGGTGGCGGGTGTGCTGGATGCAAACGTGTTTCTGCGGTGCAGATGATGACTGGGATGGTCATATTGTTTGGACCATTGTTTCTTGCCAGACGCCAAGTCCAACGCTTCGACGGCAATCTTTTGCGTCTTAGGCTGGGACGCCAACAGGAAAACTTTGCCCGCAGCAACCACGGGCGAACCAACATCTCGGGCACCCGTCTTGTAGCGCCAGCGATAATCTGCATCGGTCCAGGAGTCAGGGATCGTTCCGCTGGGACAATACCCAATCCCGTCTTTACCGTGGAACCGGCTCCACTGATCGCCTTGGTCCGCGTCAGCCGCATCAGCACTCAACGTCAGAGCCAATGTCAGGGTCAGGCACAGTAGTAAATAGCGAAGCTTGAAAGCAGACGACAGTTTGACCGGGATGAGCGACATCGAAAAAAGACTCCGTATGACGGTGAAAATGCTGTAGTGACGAACGTGATTGCAGAACGCGGAAGCTCGTAGAATTGGAATATACCAGTCATTCCAGTTGTGCGGGAAATCCCCAAAGACCTTGCGCACGAATGTGACTTGTGCGGGCCATCGCGGCCCAGTGAGAGCTAGGGTTCACTGTCCCCTTCGTAAACCCAGATCGCAATGTTTTATGTTCCGCGTTGAAATTACCACTGATCTAGAACAATTGCTTGAATCCGCTGAGCAGTGGAACGCGTTGTCAGAAGGGATCCCCTTTCGGGAAACATCCTGGCTAGGCCCCTGGTGGAAACACTATGGCCAAGGGTGTCGGGCTGTCGTTGTGATCGCACGCGATGAACACAACGAAATTCGTGGCATCCTTCCGCTCTACACCCAGGATAAAAAGTCAGGCCATCAAATTCTGAAGATCATTGGCGATGGGGATGCTTTCAGCGAGTACTCTTCGATCATTTGTCGCCAAAACGATGCCGTTGCGATAGGCGATGCAATGGGAAAGCTCCTTGCCAGAGAGACTCAATGGGGCTTGTTGCAATTGGAGGGGATTGTCGAAGGCGACGCTGCCATCGTTTCGCTTTGCCGGGCGATGCAACAACAAAACTGCGTTGTCCACGCTGATTCACGAATGCACACTTGGTTTCGTGCACAAAACGAAAATTGGGACGAACACCTCAAACAGTTCGGCAGGTCAACACGTCGCAAATTGCGGCGTTGGCTGGAAAAGGTCAGCCAGATTGACGAACTGGAAAAGCACACTCCCGAGTCGCCAGCTGACGCTCAGCAGTCTTTGCAAAAGCTGATCGAAATGCATCAAAAACGCTGGAACAGTGTTGGAGAGGCTGGAAGTTATGCATCGCCAACTTTTCGAAATTTCATCAGCGATTGCGTTGCCGAATTCCACTCGCGCGGAATGCTGTATTTGCCTTCACTGCGTTGGTCCGGAGACGTTGTCTGCAGCGAAATGCATTTCGTAGGTGGGAATCGCAGACTGTATTGTTACAGTACCGGATTCGACATCGATCGCAACGAACTGGAACCTGGTCGCATTTTGAATGCGGACACGCTGCACCAAATCTACGAACAGGATTGGGCCGGCGTAGATTACTTGCGCGGTGACGAACCCTACAAGAAACGAATGGGGGCAACCCCAACACGCGTACTTAGAGTTTTGATTGCTGCCCCAGCGTTGGTTCCCAAACTAAGGCACGCGGCTTGGGTCAAGGGATTCGAGGTGAAGCAGTTGATGCGACGGTGTACCGGACGAAAACCGGTCGAACTGGTGGACATTCTCAACACGCCCCAGCCAGCATCCAGCGAGCCTACAGCCCCGGAAACTTCAACGGGTGCACCCTTGACGGTACCAGTTAGTCTGCCGACACCCACCTCCAGTGAAACCGTTCTTTAGGCGTTTGGCTGCTTTTTTGGACCGAGCGCATAAAAAAAGGCCAACGAACCAATTGATTCGCTGACCTCAAAAGACTTTCTATCAGCGTCGTGAGACGCCCTTCAAATTATCGACCGAAGTTGGTTGGAAGGCCGTTGTTTGGGTACAAGATCGAGTTGCCCGACTGATCCACAGTCGAACGTACTGGACTGCTTGACTTTGTTGAACGTGGCTTTGTAGCCGATTTGCTCAACCTCGATGGCTGGCTCATGGCACCGGTTTTGTTGTTCGCCAAGATCCAACGCTTGCCATTAAGGCCAGTGTGTGAGCTCCAAGACAAACCTGGAACAAACAAAATGCCTTGGATGTTTTGGCCGTTGACCGATGCAGTTCCCCACTCGGTTTCGATCTTGATCAATTTCAGGTCGGTTGCACCAGTGATCGAGTCACCGTTCAGCATAACAACGGTTGTTGAAGCGTTGTCTGCCGAAGCGAAACGGATGCCAGCAACTTCCGAAAGTGGAATCGTTGCGATACCGAACGACGTACGCATTTCAAGCGCGGTCGAGTCCATCAAAGTACCAGACAGTTTTGTGTTGCCGATCAAGTCAGCTGTGATGCTTAGAGCACGAACTTTTGCGACAGATTTAGCAACAGGCTTTTCCTTTGCCATTTTTGCTTTTTCTTGAGCACTGGCTGGGGCGACGAATGTCGTGGTAGCAGCCAAAGCCAATGCGGCAACTGCGTTGCGAAGAGTAAAAATCGATTTCATCAGGGAGTTCTCCGGGAGTGGAACAAGTTGAGTTGTTTTGGCGGGAAATCAATCCGCTGAGACCGAAACTAGTTGCCGCAATCTCTTTGTCTGCAAAAAGCCATCGACATTGCCAATGATTCCAATTCGCCAGATGTTTAACCGACACGCCCGTTACAACCCGAACTCAGACTCCCTTTCAGACTCAGCGTTCATGCTGGTTTGGCCAAGCAATACTCGGGCAAACCATTAAAAAACCGCCGCTATCTGTTTCCAGATAGCGGCGGTCCCAACTCAACAGCAGGTTGCTCCGCTGTGATTCATAGTTGAACGCCAAAAGCGTTCAATGGTTGCTTACTGGCATCCGCAAGGGGATCCAACAGGAACGCCACAATCGCCACATGCCGATTGGATCGTTGCCGCAGGTGCAATCGCTGCACCACAGCCACATCCGCCTGCACCTAGAACGGTACCGCCACCTAGAACGGCACCGTTACTGATCGATGCACCACCGATGACTTCTCCGCCAAGCACTGCTCCACCCAATACGGCACCGCTACTAACAGCAGCGTGAGCACAAGGGCTGGCGACTTCCGAGACGACGCGTGGAACCATTTTCATGACCTGTACTTTACGCTCTTCTGTGACCGTGTAAGGCACTTGAACGGTGTACTCTTCGACCTGCTCTTCGGCAACTCGCTCGTAGCGTGTTTCCTGATAAGGCTCTTGTGTGTACTCAGGAACGTTGTACGTATAGCTGATTTGCTTTGTACGAGGTTCCGTTTTGTAAGTCACATGAGGGATCTTCTGAGTACGAGTTTTCGTTGTGTACGTCAACTCTTTACGCATACGAGTACGTGGCTCGTCGTTGTAGACAACCGACTTTCGCATTCGCGTTCGTTGCTCGTCAACATAGACAACCGTCTTCTTTGTACCGGTTCGTTGCTCGGCACGGTAAACCAATCGTGTGCACTGATAAGGCACTTGAGTGGTCTGTTGCTCGAACACGGTGTAAGTCAGTACTTGGTCACGCTTTTCCGATGCAGCCACAGAGACTTGCTCGGTACGAACGTTTGGAACCCAAACTTTTTGAGTCATAGTCGTTGTACCACAGCTAGCAGCAGTCGTTGCGTAGGCAATTTCGCCGCCACAACCGCCAACTGCAGGACCGCAACCGCCAGTGCCACAGCCAAGCGAAACGCTTGAACAGCCACCACAGCTGCTGGTCGCGCATCCGCCGCAAGCTGACTGGCAACCGCCACAGCCACCGCATCCGCCAAGCATCGCTCCGCCACAACCGCCGCCGCATCCGCCAACGCTGTATGTCTGAACCTGAACCGGTGCAGCAGCGGGGACTTCTACAACGCGATCTTCCCAATGACCAAAGTCTTTGGTGACCGTTTGCATTTTTGTGGTCGGAACACAGACTTGCACGGTGCGAGTCTTTGTAACCGGAACAGCATTGATAACTGTTCTCATTCGCTGTTCGCTGACAGCGTGAGGAACGTTCACGGTGTAGGTGAACGGCTGATCCTGAAGCTTAGCAACTTTGACGTTGTAGGTTTCAGGAACGTCGATCAACTGAGGAACGCGTACGGTGTACTGCTCAGGAACTTCATTCCAAACAGGAACGGTTTCCGTCAAAGTAATGGACTTTTCCGTTTTAACGGGGACCAATACCGAGTAGCTAATCGTTTTCGTGTCCGTCTTAGGAACTTGAACGACTTTGCTGCGGTACTTTGTTTCCACGATGGGAACAGAGCGATAGACCGTTTTGGTCTTGTAGCGAGTTTCCGAGCGTGTTTTCTGAACACAAACACCTTTGGATTCAGTCACATACTTGGGCTCCATCACGACTTTGTACATCGTGATTGGCTCGCACAGTGCCTCGGCGCCCATGAACTCAGTGCCTTCAAGGCTCTGTTGTCCACTGACGATTTCGCCACCGAAAACCATATTTTGACCACCGCCAAGCTCTTGTCCCAAAACAACTTCGTTTGAGACAGCAGGAGCCGCGATAGCGTGTCCAGAAACGACTGCGCCACCACAAGGGTTCGCAATCATCGCTCCGCCGCAACCGGCAGAGATTGTCATTGGTGCACTTACAACTGGACTACTACATCCACCGCAAGGAACACAATTGTCGGCCCAACCAAGTGTGGCCGTTGTCAGTAACGCGGCTGACGCGCACAAAAATTTTGCAACCCACTTCACTGTTGGGTTCCTCCGATTCGGGGGTAACGTAATGAAAAAAACGAGTTCTCATCCGAAACAATCGTGTTGATTTGTTCAGGAGTACGAACCATCTCCCCCGAGCGGTTCAGGCTCCACGTTAGATGCAAAAAGTGAACATTCAATCCATAGCTGCAAGAAATTCTGAAAAACCCCGAAAGGGTGAGCATACGTAATCAACCGTTAAATCCCGCATATTTGGCACTCAAAACGGGGTATTTGTCGTCGGCAGAACAACATGGGATCGAAAAAGCGATGTCTCCAACTAGCCTCGAAAAATCGCTTGTCATTGGCAACTTCGATGACATCCGATGGCATTCCAAACACTCAACGGCCTTTTCTATAACAACGATTGGCAAGGAAACTTTCAATGAAGTGCTCGATCCTTCAACGTCGCATTGCGACACGCATCACCAAACATGTTCTTTATGGCGCAGTCGTCCTTTTTGGTTTCGTAATCGGTGGCGACAACAACGCGTTTGCTGCTGCTCCGTACGCCGAACCTGTCGTGGCTCGAGTCGAAATGAAGTTGACCGATGGCGAGAAAGTCGTTGATGTCATCGAACCAGGCGACCTGCTGACCGTTGTCGAAGAACGCGATGAAGAATACGTCATCATGACACACGACGGAACGAAAGGTGCCGTCAGCAAAGTCAACGCCGTTCGGATCGCTGAATCAGGCGACGTCTACACCGAAATGATCCAGCGAGAGCCAAAAGAAGGCCGCTACTATACGCTGCGTGCATCCTCATTCTGGGCTTTGGGCAAAGCAGAAGAAGCCCTGGCTGATTTTGATAAAGCAATCGAACTGGGATACAAGGAAGCACACGCGTACACCAGTCGCGGACTGTTCCACGCAGCGATCGGGAACCACGAAGAAGCCATCGCGGACTACAACCGCGCGATCGAAATCGATCCCGATGACATTGCACCGCACATCAATCGCGCCGCAGTCCACATGCAGACAAAGCAGTACGAATCAGCAGCAGCTGACTACACGTCTGCACTCAAGTCCAAAGAAAACGACATCGCATTGCTACACCAACGAGCAATCGCGTTGAAATCTGCGGGCAAACCAAAAGAGGCGATTGCTGATTTTGACTACATCGTTAGCAAGAATCCCAGAGACATCACCGCGATCATGGGCCGTGGTTACATCCATTTTCAACAGGGAGAACACAAGGAAGCAGTCGAAGATTTTTCTGCTGCCATTAAACTGAACCCAAAGGATGCCGTCGCCCGAAACAACCGCGGCTACAACCGATTCAAAATCCAACAATACGCCGAAGCGTTGGAAGATTACAACGAAGCGATCAAGCTGGCACCCAAGTACGCATTAGCATTGCAAAATCGTGCTTGGTTGCTGGCAACGGTTACCGACGAAGAAGTACATGATCCGTACTTGGCCGTCGACTCAGCTCGCATCGCCTGCGAACTGAGTAATTACGAAAGCGTAAGCGACTTGTCAGCCCTGGCCGCATCATTGGCAGCGGCGGGTAAGTTCGAGGACGCTGTGGGCTGGCAAGAAAAAGTTGTCGAAATGGTCGCCGACGGCTACAAGGAATTCGCAGAGAAGACGCTAAAGCGATACGAGGACGAAAAACCGTTCGCAGCTGATCCCGACAAAGCAAATGCCGACGAAAAGGCCAAAGCCGAAGCGGAGATGAAAGCCAAACGCGAAAAGGAAAAGCAAGCGAAGACCGACGCGAAAAAGAAAGCAGACAAAGCCTAATCGCGTCACGCCAAGCTGCTTGAGCAGGCAGAATTTTTGAACACGAAAAAACCTCCGTCGTTTCCGACGGAGGTTTTTGATTTAGCCAGAGCTGGGTAGTCCACTACTCAGCTTTCTTCTTTTTCTTCGCGCCACCTTTTTTACCACTAGCTTTTTTACCGCCAGCTTTCATTAGTCGCTGCATCTTTTCGGGCAACTTGGCTTTCTGTTCATCAGTCAGCATCGCGACAACTTCGCGTTGAAGCTTTTGGCGAGCGGTATTCATCTTTCCAAACACTTCCATTTGCTCTTTACTCAAGCCAGCCTTTTCAGCGATCGCGGCGGCCATTTCCTTACCCTTCTTGCCCGATTCTTTTACAGCCTTCGAAGCTTCGGCACGCTTTTTCATTACTTCGGTAGTAATGCCAGCTTCTTCTTTCATTTTGTTCAACGCTTCCATGGACGCTTTGCCCATTTCTTTGATCTTCTTCGTTTGATCTTCCGTCAAACCAACCGGCCCAAGTTGCTTGATCAATTGCATTGCTGGCGATGCGCCTCCTCCTTTCTTTTTATCTTTGTTTTTTGCTTTGGCTTCGTCCTGGGCCATCACGGGCGCAACCAAAAGTGCGGCGAGTGCAACTGCTGCGATCGATTTCATTTTCATGTTTTTTTCTGCTAGCCAAGAGTGTTGTGGTGTAGAAACGACCCGTAATTGTAATCAGCAACTTACACGGGCGTCTATCATCCGAGACAGAATCTGACGGCATAAAAAAACCTGTGTCCAAAAATGCATTCGGACACAGGCGAATTGGGGAATTTCGGGCGACCGCAACAACGTTGGGCTACCGTGTTTGCTCTACAAAACGTTACGTGGTCGCTTCCACCGAAGCGGCATCCACCACCTCTACTTCTGAGGAGGGAAAAACGGCGGCGGCAAGAGATTCTTGGGCCATCTCGCGAATCGACGTCGTCCGCAGTGTTTTTTCGACCATACCAATCGCTTCGTCCAGCTTTTGGTGTAACCGACACATGGGATCGAACGGAGTGCGATTTCCGTGCGAGCAAGAACGAATGCGTCGAAGCGGATCGACTGCATTGACGACATCCAACATCGACAATTCGTCAGGTGAAACAATCAGCCGAAATCCACCACCCACGCCGCGACGCGATGAAAGAAATCCAGCGGATGCCAAGTCGTGCAAGATCTTAGAGAGATAGCTTGCGGGCACATCGGTATCTTCGGCAATTCGTTTGTTGCCGACAGATCCTTCGTCTTGATGTTCTGCTAACCAAATGATGGCGCGCAGCGCATACTCTGCAGTTTGAGAAAACAAGTTGAAACCTCGGTCTGTAAAGAGAAGAGAAAAGATTCGAGCCTGGAGGCGATGCTCGGTCTTTAGACTACCGACTTATGGACCAGATTTGCAGGGTTTTCGCCAAACCAAGCTAAAAAACTTGGCGAACCCAATTACCGGACAACAATATCCGATTAAGCCAAGATGCCAGATTGGCTAGTCTGGGAAGCTAAATACAACAACTGGCAAGGTACTCATACGTCTTTACGAAACTCGATTCCCGTGTCCGAAACAGATGTAATTGAGTACATGTGTCGACCACCGGCCTAAAACGTTCAGCCGCGAAGACCCAAATTTGGTTCGGTCGAATAAAGGAGGGAGGCCGACATCGTCCCAACTAATATCGCGGGCGATCGTTCCGCACGCACAAGCAACAACAGGCCGAAGGCCGACACAACTACTTTTGATGACTCAGGTGGTCATGACGGCGTAAACCGTTTTTAGAACTCGCTAAGGAACCAAGTCGACCGTTTCGCGAATCAGTTTTGCATGGGTCACAATCGCCAATCCCATCGGGCGATGAACAATCCGTTCTTCGTTGGGCGTCTTGGATTTCATCGTTTCACGATGTTGACCATGGATCAATCCAACAACGATCGGTTCTGATTTGCCATCGCTGTTTTGCTTGCGGATAAACACGGGGCCGCCGCTGTCACCAGCGAACGTGCTGTAGTCGACCATGAACGTCTTGCGTTTATCCGTAATGGTTAGCGGAAAGCTTGCGACGATGCCGCGCCGCAATACCGGAAACCCACTTGGACTGGATTCCAATTGATTAGGAAATGCAAACACGTAAACTTCGTCGCCCAATTCTATTGCACGATCGTCGCTATCTTCCGTGTCCAAAATCGAATCGTAAGGCAGCGGAGTTGCTTCGTTCCCCGGTGGCAATTGAATTCGCATCGCAGCCACATCGGCTTTGGGGTGTTGAACCCACAACTTGTCGCCTTTTTCGCGAATATCGATTGGCGTCATCTGACGCTCATAGCTGCCATCATCGGATTGTCTGCGGAGAACAATCTTGCACTCATCGCCCGACATTGATTCGAACACGTGGGCAGCCGTTACCAAAATCAACTCGGGATCACCGTCCTTCGATTCACGCTCAATTAAGAACGCAGTCGCGGTCGATTTGGGATTGGTGATTTTGAAAGTCGCCGACAGCATTCGCGTTATACTGTCAGCGGCTTCGACTACATCAGCCAAAACGCAAGACAAAGCCATCGTGACGATAAGGCTACTGAGTAATTTTTGCATATCGATGGCTGTGTCGTTTTGACCGCCTACTCCGCTGGTTTGATGGGTTCGGCCAAAGTGGGATTGCCCAGATCGAATTCGGGGTCAGGCTCCGGCAAAGGAACGGGCAAGCTTTCTATATTTTCAAGCCCATTGTCTGCTTCGGCAGCAGGTTGTTTGTCTGCAGCAGGTTCTTCCGGCGCCTTACTCTTCGTCATCTTTGCGGGAGACTCGTCTGCCGATGCTGCGGTGTCAGAAACAACTTCATCATCCTCGGGGCCGACGATCTGACGCATTTGCTGACGTGTTTGAGCGAATCCAGTCATGCTTGTGATGTTGGTCAGGTCTTGGTTGCCAGCCACACCGTCGTAGTTTTTTAACAATGACGTCAGCACCGAAAGGTCATTCGCTTTTGCCGCGGCAGCTACTTTTTCTGGTGCAAGAAAATCAACCCAAACTTCTGAATCGTCTTCGCTCATCGATGCGATCGATTGGTTCAACTGTTTTGCCGACGCAATTAAATCCGTTTGAGGATTCCCGGTGCTAGTTATTTCCGGTGTGGTGACGACGCTTGAACCAAAAGAAGCCGGTTCAACGGGCGTAGCCGTTGGAACATCTACAGAGACACTCGGGCTGACAACAGCGGACGAGGTTGGCAAGAGAGTTTCATAGCTAGCTGTTTGGACCGGAGTACTGTATTGAACTGGTGCGCTGTACTGAACTGGTGCGCTGTACTGAACTGGTGCGCTGTACTGAACGGGAGCACTGTAAACGGGCTGCGGAGCTGCAGTCGGGGCAGCCGGAACGACTCTTGATTGAAAACTAAATCCACTCGGCCCAGCGCTGTATCTGTACTGATACGAAGCAGGGGGTACTGCGACGCGAGTCACCGAAGTCGGCGCCACGGCTACAGGGACACTAACAACAGGTGCGACGGCGGTAACGGGAACAACCGCAACGGTCGTTGTGCGAGTCGTTCGAATGGCAGGGGCAGCCAATACTCGCGGCGCGATGACAGGTCCGGCGACAACACGCGGGACAACGACGCTGCGAAAACCGATGCTGGGCCGAACCACGGGTGCCAACACGGGTCGCACCAACGGTGGAGCAACGGGAACCAACGGGGCCCGAATCCCAAGGCCGCCAAACGGTCCAGCACGAAAAATCTGCGCGCTCGCAGAATCACAAATGGTGATCGAACACGCCAAAGCGATTACCACAAAAAACTGTTTCGTTCTTGAAATCATGATGTTCCTCGTTTTCCCCTTAAAGACGTCTATTGAATTTCGGTTTCGCTCTCCGCGAAACCACCCGCTGTCAGTTACTGATCCTGCGTCGCCAGACGATAACTTAGACGGGGCATCGTGCCTATCGCCTCTCTACTTTCCATCGCAAGCTTCTTGCCTGCCGGTCACCGCACCGATTTGGGCTTTCATTTGACCACAAACGCGGTGTCGCCGTGGTTCCTGCGACCAGTCGTTGATAGAATGCGTCTCCACCCCCATTTCAGCAGCGTGCCCCGTTCACGCCATTTAAGCCCCGCCTTGGAACAAATCATGTCGCAAAAACAAAGCCCAAACGCCTCACGACGTCGTTTTTTGAAGTCCAGCTTGTACGGGGCCAGTGCGGTAACGGGTGCAGTGACTGGCGGATCTCTAATCATCATGGGCACAAAAGCATCGGGTCAAATCAAAGGGGCCAATGATCGCGTTCGCATTGCCGTCGCCGGACTCAACGGACGAGGGCAATCACACATCGGCGGATGGATGAAGGCCAAGAACACCGAGATTGCTTACGCGATCGACCCCGACCGAAAAGTGCTTTACAAACGACTCAAGAGCATTTCCGAGCGTGCGGAAGGAAAGTACGAAACCAAGGGGATCTCGGATTTTCGCGAAGCTCTGGACGATAAAAACCTGGATGCGATCTCGGTCGCGACTCCAAACCACTGGCATTCGCTGATCACGATCACCGCTGCACAAGCTGGCAAGAGCGTCTATGTCGAAAAACCAATGAGCCATGATGTTGGCGAAGGCCGAATCGCCGTCGAAGCTCAAAAAAAATATGGCGTCGTGATCCAGCACGGCACGCAACGCCGAAGCGACGCAGGAATCGCCGGATTGCACGAAGCATTGAAGTCCGGCAAGTTGCCTCGTTTAAAAATCGCCTACGGCTACTGCTGCAAACCGCGCAACGGCATCGGCCATAAAAAGGTCGAACCAGCACCGGCCAACTTGGACTGGAACCTTTGGAAAGGGCCAGCCGTGATCGACAAATACCATGGCAATTATCATCCGTACAATTGGCACTGGTTTTGGAAAACGGGCAACGGCGATTTGAACAACCAAGGCACACACCAATTGGATGTGGCTCGTTGGGCGATCGACGACGACCAGACGCACCCGATTCGCACCACCGCGATCGGTGGAAGATTTCAGTGGGATGACCAGGGCGAAACACCAAATTCAATGTTCGCAATGGCCGAGTATCCCAATGGCCAAATGGTTTTCTTTAACGTCCGCAATGTGAATTACAAAGGCTACAAAAAACAAGTCTACAACGAGTACTACTTAGAAGACGGGAGTGTGATCACGGGCGAAAGCAAGTACGAAATCTTGCGGCCAGGAGCGGACAAGCCAGAGAAACTGAAGTTGGAACCCGGTAAGGTCACACCGGGCGGAAACTGGAGAGCTTTCATCGCCGCTGTGCGTGCCAACGACCCCAGTATGGCCAACGGCAACGTGGAGGACGCGCATTACGGTTGCGTGCTCGGTCACTTGATGAACAACTCCTATCGCTTGGGTAAAGAAGTCAAGTTTTCCCGTGATGCCGCGCCGGTTGGGGACAATCAAGACGCGGCCGAGCACTTCGGTAAATTTCATGACATCATGGCCAATGATGTGCAAGTCAAAAAAGGATCGAAGTACACAGTCGGCCCCACGTTGACGTTCGATCCCAAAACCGAAACGCACACAGGCGATTTTGCCGAAGAAGCCAACGTGCTTTTGAAAGATCCCAACAATCCAGATTTCAAGATTCCAACGATCGACGAAGTCTGATTCAATCGTCGCAGTTTTTTCGCCGCGAATGCCCTTCCATTTGACCCCAGTGGTTTGCAGTGACTCTTGATCTTTCGCAACAACAAAGACAAAAACTAACACGTCTCGCCCAAGCATTGATCGACCAAGATGCCGCCAAAGTGATCGTTGCGCCACAGCGTCCTGGGACAGGCCATTGGTTTGGCGGCGGAAACATGGTGCAAGACTCCAGTGGCAACCTTTGGGTTGTCGGTCGGTTTCGTAACCACGGTGATTCGCGAACGGGTTTGGGCAAAGGTGAACGCGGTCTGGAGTTGGCGATTTTTCGTTCGCGCGACAAGGGAGAGTCATTCGAAAAAATCGTCCAACTGAGCAAGTCTGATTTAAACGTGGGCACCAACGAAGTGTTGTCGATCGAAGGCACAGCGTTGCGGTTCACCGACCGGGGCGTTGAACTGTATTTGTCGACGGAAAAATCGGGCGTCGCCTACCCCGATTGCGTCAAGTCGTTCTTGAAACCCGGCACAGGAGTTTGGACGGTCGATCGGATTTGCGCCGATTCGATCGAGACCATTCCTCAGTCGCCTGTCGAAACAATCGTTTCATCCGATGATCCGCAATTTGTGCAAGTCAAAGATCCGTTTTTGTTCGAGCACGACGGAAAGGCGAATTTGCTGTTTTGCACGCACCCATTTTGTTGGTCCAGCAGCAACACCGGGTACGTGTCGATTGCTCCAGACAGTTCGATCGGCAATGACGCTTGCTTTGATTTCTTTCCACGCGGATTCACTTGGGATGTCGCGATGACTCGGGGCACAGCCGTCATGCCCGTGCCCAAAATCGGTGAATTCGCCGGCAGCGATTTGGCGTTGTTTTTCTACGATGGTGGCGAATGCGTTCGAGATATGGACGAACACAAGTCGGCCGTCAGTCGCCCACGCGGCTATTCGTGCGAAGAGTTAGGAGGCGTCGCTGCGGTGTCCTGCAGCGACTTGCGCGATATCGATCGCCTAAGTGTTGTTGAGCCGATGTTTATCAGCCCGCATGGAACAGGCTGCAGTCGGTATGTGGATGTACTGACTACCGACGAAGGGCTGTACGCTACTTGGCAACAATCCCAAGACGATCATTCACAACCACTGGTGATGAACTTTTTGTCCACGCAGCGGTTGCAGGAGATTTTGCAGTAAACGCAAAACCCTGGTAGTCTGCTTCGCTTCATAGCAGGTACATTTCGCTCAAGAAGACACGTCCCAATAAACACCAAAGTGTGATTCGGTTGGGACAATCGGCGTACTGAAACATCACAACCCAAAGGGCAGTAGGAGCACAAAATGAGTACAGTTGTCACAGAAGAATCTTGGTTCGGCCGGATCGCTGGTGCGTTTAAAGGAATCCTGATCGGGCTTGTGTTGGCGGTAATCTCCGTGCCGTTGTTGTTTTGGAACGAAGGCCGCGCGGTAAAAACGGCCAAAGGTTTAAAAGAAGGCGCTGGCGCGGTTGTCAAGCTTGATTCGGATACACCTTCTGCTTCCAACGACGGCAGCTTTGTCCACATCACGGGTACGGCCCAAACCGAAGAGGTTCTTAAGGACGACGAATTCGGCATTGAGTACAACGGGATTCGGTTAAAGCGAAATGCGGAGATGTACCAATGGGTCGAAAAATCGCAAACGAAATCCAAGAAAAAGTTGGGTGGGGGAAAGAAAACCACGACGACGTATACCCAATCTCTACAGTGGGTTGGTCATCACGTCGATTCGGGCAGCTTTCACATTGACGACCCATCAGAACGACAGCGCAAACAGAATCCTTCAAGTCTGAAGTTTGCCAACAACACTCAGCAAGCGACGCAAGTCGGTCTGGGCGGATTCAAATTGCCCAACTCGTTGATCGGACAAATCAGTGGCAGTGTGCCTCTTGAGATCGACCCAGAAAAAGTAGCGGCTGACATCAGCGAAAGCATCACTGTCGAAGGATCCAATACAGCCTACTGGCGATCCGAAGGGACTTACGATGGCACACCACAACTAGGTGATATGCGTGTCACGTTTTCCGGAACTCCCATCTCCGACGTCAGCGTGATGGCAAAGCAAAAGGGCGAAACGTTCGAGCCCTTTGTGACCCAGCAAGACACCCAGTTGAACATGCTAAGCATGGGCAATGTCAGCCCTGAAATCATGATCAAACAAGCCGAAGCGGCTAACGCACAATTGACTTGGATTTTGCGTGGCATTGGATCGGGAATGATGTTCCTTGGATTCGTCTTTATCCTGAAACCACTGAGTGTCTTGGCCGATGTGATTCCGTTTCTCGGTTCGCTGGTCGGAGCCGGTACGGGGTTCGTGGCGTTTTTGTTGGCGGCATTTGGTTCGCTGACGACGATTGCGATCGCTTGGATATTTTATCGGCCGTTACTGGGAATCGCATTGTTGGCGATCGCAGCCGCGGCACTGTTCATGCTTTTTTCCAGAGCCAGAAAAGCCAAACAGTCGGCGCTGGAAAATGCGCCCAATCCCAATGCGATCAACCGAACCTAGCGACAAAGCAACGCCAAGACAGCGGCGTCTCGTTGAACCACACGATCGTTTGATTTGGTACACTCATTGATGAAACAGCACGACGCGGGCGAACCTTTTTCGCTCGCGTCTTTCAATTCAATCGGAGTGAATTCATGTTGCATCAAACACGCGGCTCTATCGCAGTGTTCTCCCTTTTCGCGTTCGCGGTTTTGATTTCCTCGACGATATTGCGCGATTCACCGGCGCAGGCCCAAGACACCCAAGCCCCAAAGAACGAAGAAAAAAAGAAAATGACGTCATCATCACCAATGCTGAAACCATGGACAGGTCCATATGGAGGCGTGCCGCCTTGGAATGTCGTTCGTGCCGAAGAATTTCCCCCTGCATTCGAAACGGCCATTGAACTAGCCAGAAAAGACATCGATGCGATCGCAAACAACCCCGACGCACCAACGTTCGACAACACAATCGTCGCCTTGGAAAAAGCTGGCAGGACGCTGGACCGAGTCGAAACTCTGTTCTGGGTCCATTCCTCCAACTTGAATCTCGGTCCCATCCCAGACTTGGAAAAGGAAATCGTCCCGGTGCTGTCTGAATACGAGGACAGCGTCTATCAAAACTCCAAATTGTTTGCCCGCATCGAAAAAATCCACAATAGCGACGTACTCGATTCGTTGACGGTCGCTCAAAAGCGTGTGGTCGACGATCGATACAAAACGTTCGTGCGACGCGGAGCCAAGTTAAACGACAGCGACAAAGCCAAAATGTCGCAAATCAATGTTTCGCTGGCTCGACTGTTTACCGATTTCAGCCAGAACGTATTGAAAGACGAAAAAGGTTACGTCACCTGGATCGAAAACGAATCCGATCTCGCCGGTTTGCCAGAAAGCACCAAATCAGCAATGGCCAGCGCCGCAGAAGAACGCGGCAAGAAAGGGCAATGGGCAATCAGTAACACGCGATCATCCATGGATCCGTTTTTGACTTACGCCAACAACCGCGACCTGCGAGAAAAAGTTTGGCGAAACTACTACAACCGATGTGACAACGGCGACAAGTACGACAACAACAAGATCATCGCCGAAATACTGGGCTTGCGCACCGCCCGCGCCAAACTGCTTGGTTATCCAACGCACGCGCATTGGCGATTGGAATCGACCATGGCCAAAGATCCCGAAACGACGATGGACTTGATGATGAAAGTTTGGCCCAAAGCCGTCGCCCGGGTCAAAGAAGAAGTCGCGGACATGCAAGCGATCGCCGATGCCGAAGGCGCCAAAATCACGATCGAACCGTGGGACTATCGTTACTACGCAGAAAAGGTGCGTAAAGCCAAATACGACTTGGATCTAAACGAAGTGAAACCGTACATGCAGTTAGAAAAACTGCGTGAAGCGATGATGTGGGCCGCTGGCGAACTGTACCAAATGCAATTCACACAAGTGTCTGGTTTACCCGTTTTCCATCCGGACGTGCGTGTTTGGGAAGTGACCGATCAAGCTGGTGAACACATTGGACTTTGGTATTTGGACCCGTACGCTCGCGAAGGAAAACGAAGCGGCGCGTGGATGAATGCCTATCGTAGCCAAGAAAACATGGGCGAAAAGATCACGCCGATTGTTTCCAACAACTCAAACTTCGTCAAAGGAGCCGAGGGCGAGACCGTTTTGATTTCTTGGGACGACGCGGTCACGTTGTTCCACGAATTCGGTCACGCTTTGCATGGGCTCAATTCAAAGGTCCAGTATCGGTCGCAGTCCGGTACTTCTGTCGCGAGAGACTACGTCGAATTTCCGTCGCAGTTGATGGAGCACTGGCTGGAGACTCCTGAAGTACTCAGCAAATACTGCGTTCACTACGAAACAGGCGAGCCGTTACCACAAGTTTTGATCGACAAGATCGAAAAGGCGGCGACATTCAACAAAGGATTCGATACGGTCGAATACTTGGCCAGCGCGTTGGTCGATATGAAACTTCACACAACGACAAAGCCGATTGACCCTGACCAATTCGAACGTGAGACCTTGGCAGAAATCGGGATGCCCAAAGAGCTGCCAATGCGACATCGCACGCCCCATTTTTCGCACCTATTCAGCAGCGATGCTTACTCGGCCGGCTACTACAGCTATCTGTGGTCGGATGCGTTAACCGCCGACGCAGCAGAACTGTTCGAGGAAACAGGCAGTTACTACGACAAAACCATCGCCAAAAAGCTTCATGATCATGTCATGAGTGTGGGTGACACGATCGACCCCGCCGACGGTTTTCGGGCATTCCGAGGCCGGGACGTCGACACCAGCGCATTGCTGCGCAAACGAGGATTCCCTGTGGAGTAACAACCTCGATCAGATAGACGTCGAAAAGCACGTAGCGAAAGTCGTCAAGACTTTCGGCAATCCATCTAAAACCGAAAGTCTTGACGACTTCCGCTACGGCTGGCCTTTCAATCAAGATCCAGCTTGCCGATTTCGTCCAAGATTTCGGCACTCGGGAACTCGCGAACGCGATAGCGAGTTGGATAGTACGAATCGTCTACTTCGACCAAGTCGCCAGCAACACTTAACACGTGTTCCCAGTATCCTGACGCTACCAATCCTTCTCCGGCAGCCAACATCACCACCTGAGTTCTTGGCAACAACGTGTCCACGCCGTCACCCCACACACAGTAGGACAACAAGTTGTCGTCATCGTCTTCTCTTTGCATCGCCGAAAAACTGGCGACAAAAGGCGGATCGTCCATGTCGCTTCCCATGAATAGTTCGTCTAGCAATTCCTTTTGATCGGTGTACAGCTCGCCCAAGAATCGCAATTCCATCTCATCAAAACGTTTTCGCAACACGTGGTTTTTTGGTGGCGCCCAATCGACCCACTCGCCATCGACAAGCTTCATTGGCAGCGGACACAAAGGCCGAGGCTCTTCTTCAATCGTTTTTGCTGTCAGGTCGAACATGATCAACAGCGATTCATCGCTTCCACTGCCGGTTAAGTGCATTGCGTCGCGTTGAGGCACGACGGCGATATGATCGCCAGGTACTTCAAAACTGCGGACTCGATCCAATAGCAACGCTCGTGACGAATCGTAATTGTCGCCAGTCGCTGATGAATAAAAGTGATCACCAATGTTTGCGAACGCGACTGTTGTCTCTTCCAAATTCTGACAAGCAATCTCGAATGCTTCGTAGTAATTGATTCCCCAATTATCTAGGTCTTGGAGCGAAAGCGAACGCATTGCGTTTTCGGTGTCATAGACAAGCGTCGAGTACAGATGGCTACCAACGGGATACAACGGCAATTCCATTGCTTTTCCGCCATTGATGCGACGTTTTAATTCCATGAATTCAAACGTCGATCGGTTCCAAATTTTCGGTCGCAAGTTGCTACGCGCTTCGGAGAAGTCCGTGGGCAAGTCGTGTTCGCCCGAGAAAATGGACGCGACGCGCAGGATATTTGCTTCCCGGTCTTCTTTGGCAAGCGAACAATGTTCTTTGTACAAATTACTGAGGTTGACCGATTGGCTTTTGTCATCTTCGGCGACCAAGCTGAATTGGCTCGCGTCAAAGTGGAACTTGACACTATCGTTGACCTTGCTAATCGCGTCACGCAACTGCATTGCGAACGCTTTCTTGGACGGTTTTCCAAATGAAAACACAACTAGACTCCTGGGACACAAGAAGTTTTTGGGATAGCAAACAAAAAGTTTTGGGATAGCACCCCGTGCAGTAGAAAAAGAAATGCACCTTCGTCTGTTAGATGCGTATAAAATAAGTGTATCGAAATCGTGCCAATGGCAAGCGGATTTTACCAATCACCCTGAGGTGGACGTCAATGAACCGCAATGAATCGAATCCCGATGAACCCATCGGTGACGAAAGCCCGTTGTTTTGCGACCGATGCCTCAAAATACTTCACTACGGTCGGGCCGAGTTTTTCCAAGTTAACATTCATGCGGTTGCCGACCCATCGCCGCCAGACTTGGATGCCTACGGTTTTTCGCCACAAGAAACTGGCGGAGAGACGTTTAACGAATTAGTCA
>CAZZDZ010000010.1:34961-40359 GCA_964652675.1 uncultured Pirellulaceae bacterium | reverse complement strand
TTCGGATTCAATCTGGTGGCTGAAGCCACCAGCTAGGGTTGTGCCGGCCTCCGGCCTAGATATTCGCAGCCTGGCGCTGCGTGCTGGTATTTCTAGCTTGCAATACCCCCTGCCCGATTCGAACGAGCGTTTCCGGACTGAGAGTCCGACGTCCTGGGCCGCTAGACGAAGGGGGCGGGCGCGAGACACGAAAAAATCCGCGTGACGATATCATTGTAGATGACGCCCACGCGGATTTGTCGTTTTTCTGTGAAGCCGCTCTAGAGAACGAGTTCGGCCATGACTCGACAGCGATGGGCTATTTGTCAGCTTCGCCTGACTTCGAGACGACTTTGTCGATCAAACCGTACGCACAGGCTTCGTCGGCTGACATGAAATTGTCGCGATCAGTGTCTTTCTCGATTTCCTCCAACGTGTGGCCGGTATGTTCTACCATCAACTCGTTCATCTTTTGTTTGATGCGACGGAGTTCTTCGATGTGAATCTCGACTTCGCGCGCCGTGCCCTGCATTCCGGCCAGCGGTTGGTGAATCATGATTCGAGCGTTCGGCAATGCGAACCGCTTGCCTTTGGCGCCTGCGGTTAACAGTGCGGCGCCCATCGAAGCGGCTTGTCCGATGCAATAAGTTGCGACGTCACACGACACGAATTGCATGGTGTCGTAGATCGCCATGCCAGCGGTAATGCTGCCGCCAGGGCTGTTGATGTACAAGTGAATGTCGGCTTTGGGATCGTCTGACTGCAGGAACAGCATTTGGGCGACCAGCGAATTGGAAATCTGGTCGTTGACTTGCTGGCCTAGAAAGATGATCCGATCCTTCAACAGTCGACTGTAGATGTCGTACGTTCGTTCTTCGCGACCGCTTTTTTCGACAACGTAGGGAATCAGAGGCATGAGTATGTCTATTGATATTGGGGTGTGTTTGTGTTTTTACGCTAGAGTCGAAAAGCTACGCGGTAGCATCGTCGTCGTCATCTTCGCCTTCGGACGGCGGCTTGGTCAAAATGTCGTCGACCAATCCGTAAGCCTTGGCTTCTTCTGCGCCCAGGAAAAAGTCGCGATCGGTATCGGCTGCGATTTTTTCGACGGTCTGCCCGCTATGCTTGCTAAGAATTTCATTTAGCACATCGCGGTAGCGGAACATCTCAGCGGCTTGGATTTCGATATCGCTGACTTGTCCACCAACGCCGCCCATCGGCTGGTGCATCATGACGCGACTGTTGGGCAAACAAAAACGCTTGCCTTTTGTCCCGCCAACCAGCAGCACAGCGGCCCCACTACAAGCTTCGCCGACGCAATAGGTCGCGACTTTGCAGGACAGCATTTGCATGGTGTCGTAAACGGCCAAGGTTGCCGTCACCGAGCCACCGGGGCTGTTGATGTAAAAGTGGATGTCTTTGCGTCGGTTTTCACTTTGCAAGTAGAGCAGTTTCATTACGACGTCGTTGGCGTTGGCATAATGAATCTCTCCTTGGAGAAACACGATGCGGTTTTCCATGAGCAGGTCGCCCAACGTCATTTGACGCTGGCGTTGGTAGCCCTGGTACGCGCTACTGTTGGTGATTTCTGGCAGCGGGAAAGTCATAAAGGGTCTTTCAGGCATGGGATGTCGCGGTCACTCTTTGTTCGTCGCGCAATTGTCAGGCGACGATACGTAAGTTTTCGCGATTGAGCAAAAATTGACAAGGCCAGGGTGCGTCAGCCCAGGGGCTGATGGCCAAGAAAAGAAAAAAGAGGCAAGAGCACGGAGATAAAGGTTTTTGCTCTTGCCTCTTTGATAATAAAAGCGTTGGCCGAAAGAGGCCTATCAGGAAGGGATTTCCCCGCTGACATAGACCTTCAGCGAATGGTGCGGCATTTCGATCAGCCGACTACTTGGCGGCATCGGGCCGTCCACATCCGGGTAAATGTCTTCTGGCGAGGCGGCTGCGGTGTCGACGAACAGGTTCCATTTCATCCCGCGGCCCACATCAGGCATCTTAAATTCCCTGGTTTCACCGGTGCTATTAAACATCAGCAGCAGGTCGCGACCAGCCGATTCGGGGTCTTGGGCGCGACTGGGAGCCGCAATGTACGCCATCATTGCCAACTGGCCTTTTGACCAGTCCAACGGTGTCCCTGCCGGAGCGTACCACGAAACATCGGGAATCTTACGGCCATCAACCGGTTGCCCCGTTAGATAGGAACGACGCCGGACGGTTGGTTGTTCCCGCCGAAATTTGATCAAAGATTGAACAAACCGCAGCATGTCGGAATTCTTTTCGACCAGTTTCCAATCTAGCCAACTGATCTCATTGTCTTGGCAATACGCATTGTTATTGCCTTTTTGCGTTTTGCGAATTTCGTCGCCGCTGACCAGCATCGGGACACCTTGGCTGAGCATCAAAGTCGTCAGCATGTTGCGAATCTGTCGATCGCGGATCATCGTGATCGATTTTTTTCGCGTTGGGCCTTCCACTCCATAGTTGTCACTGATGTTGTGGTTGTCGCCGTCACGATTATCTTCGCCGTTTGCCAGATTGTGCTTTTCCTTGTAGGACACCAAGTCATTCATCGTGAACCCATCGTGGCTGGTGATGAAGTTGATGCTGCAAAACGGAGGGCGTCCGTCATGTTCGTACAAGTCACTGCTGCCGGCCAACCGTGTCGCCAAAGCACCAAGTGTGCCGCCATCGCCTCGCCAAAATCCGCGGACGTCATCGCGGTAACGCCCATTCCATTCCGCCCAACGGTGGTTGCCGAACGAACCAACTTGATAGGCTCCGGCGGCGTCCCAGGCTTCTGCGATGATTTTTGTGTCTGCCAACAACGGGTCTTCGGCGATCAGTTCGACCATCGGAGGATTGGGAATCAAATCTCCGTTTCGGTCGCGGCTCAAAATGCTGGCCAAGTCAAAACGAAATCCATCAATATGGTAGTTGTGTACCCAGTGACGTAGACAGTGGAAAATCATTTCGCGGACAACCGGATGATTTCCGTTGATCGTATTGCCACAACCGCTGTAGTTAGAGAAATGCTTGCCTTCGCTGAGGATGTAATAGACTTGGTTTTCCAAGCCTTTGAAGCTCAGCGTGGGGCCTTTCTCGTTGCCTTCGCAGGTGTGGTTGAACACAACATCCAAGATGACTTCGATGTCTGCGGCGTGCAGAGCCTTGACCATCTGTTTGAATTCATTGATGTGCGCGCCGGGTTTCTTGCTGTGACCATAGCCACGGTGCGGCGAAAAGAACGCCATCGGATCGTAGCCCCAATAGTTCGGGCGCTCCATTTCGTTGCCGTGAATATCACGAATCGGAAACTCGTTGACCGGCATTAACTCGACGGCCGTGATGCCGAGAGATTTCAAGTAGGGGATTTTTTCGATCACACCCAAGTACGAACCGGGAGCTTTGACCTTTGCAGTACGGCTTTTCGTGAAGCCACGGACATGCATTTCGTAGATCACCGATTCGCTGATGTCGTGTCGCAGATGCCGATCGCCTTCCCAGTCAAACGTGTCGCCCATGACGACGCATTTGGGAGGTCGCACGACACCATCGGTGCTTTTCTGAAAGGTTCCTGCCAGAGCTTCGGCGTAGGGGTCGATCAGTCGCGCCGATGAATCGAATCGATGCCCCTTGTCCGGGTCCCACGGTCCACTTGCTTGCAGATGATAAAGCTGCCCGTGCTTGAGACCAGCGACATTCAGAATCCAAACGTCACCCCAGCGGTCCGAGTCGCGATCGAACTCGATCACGTCGGCTGGTTCCATATCGTCGACGTTGTTGTACAACAGCAAACGCATGGCCGTCGCACTGCGGCTGAAGACGGAAAATTGGACACCTTTTTCCTGCACCGTTGCGCCGAACGGTGGCTGGTAGGTGAAATTGAGATCAGCGAACGGTTGTCGCATAAGCATTGTTGTCGGTCTCTCTATTCGATATGAGATCGCTCACGATTGCCTGTCGAAAAATCCGTCGGAAAATCAAACGGCAAAAAAATGCCGTTATCACTCCGATGTGACTTCGCAATTCGGCCCCGCGTCCCATTCAAGTGGTGGTGCATTGAAACACAGTGAGTACGTCGTACTTACTGGCTCAAAAACCCTACCACCTGACTTAGGCGATGCCTGTTCAACGTGTACAAGGCCCGTGATTTACGGCAGGCTTCATTCACGACGCAACACTTGGCGATTTCGTACCGGAGAAACCTCCTAGATAAACGGGCAAAACAGTGTTGGTTAGATCGACTTGGACAGCCAAATTGGGCAGTCAAGCAGAAAGACTATGGTTTGGACCGGTTACTCCACCGGTCTCCGGCCAGTAAGCGTTCCAATGACGATCCCCAAACATACCCGATGGCGGATTGTTACATAACGCTCAAAATCACGTCGCCTACCGCATTAGCCGTCGCCCGCGCAAAATGTCACTCTGAGAGCGTTTGATTTCCCTAACCACTTCTTCATCTGCCCCATTGGCATGACCCGATATGGCCAACACCTATAAAGAAGCCGGCGTCGATTTGGATGTTTATGCCGAATCCATGAGCCGGTTGCCACGGTTGATGCACCGCACCTACAGCCCACGGGTTATTCCCAGCGATGGAGGGTTTGCGGGACTGTTTCGGCTAGATTTTCCAGGCAAGCTATTTTCGCGCAACTACCAAGACCCGGTGATGGTCAGCGGTACAGATGGAGTCGGCACAAAACTAAAGATAGCCCAATCAACCGGACGTCACGATACGGTCGGAATCGATTTGGTCGCGATGTGCGTCAATGATTTGTTGTGTACCGGTGGTGAACCGCTGTTCTTTTTGGATTACGTTGCGATGGGCCACGACGATCCTGCCCGACTGGAGCGAATCGTCCAAGGTATCAGCGACGGATGTTTGGCCGGCGACATGGCATTGCTGGGCGGTGAAACGGCGATCATGCCAGACATGTATGGTAAAGACGACTACGACTTGGCTGGTTTTGCAGTCGGTGTTGTCGAAAACAAAAAACTGATCAACGGAAAACAGGTTGCCGAAGGCGACGTGGTGCTGGGGATTGCCGCAAGCGGTTTGCACAGCAACGGATTTAGCTTGGTGCGAAAAGTGATCGACGACGCAGGGCTGACGTGGGATTCCAAACCCGATGTGTTCGGCGGCAAAACACTTGCTGACGTTTGCTTGGAACCAACGCGGATCTACACCAAAATCATCCGTGCCGTCCAAGCACACTATCAAGTCAAACAGGTGCTGCACTCGATCGCACACATCACCGGTGGCGGAATCGAAGAAAACTTGGATCGTGTGCTACCGAACAATGTTGACGCACAGATCGAATCGGGGTCATGGGACATGCCGCCCATTTTCGACTGGCTTGCCAAGACAGGTGGTATCGACGAAAGCGAAATGCGACGCGTGTTCAATATGGGT
>CAZZDZ010000010.1:13895-34861 GCA_964652675.1 uncultured Pirellulaceae bacterium | reverse complement strand
AATGCATCCAAGTTCAGTCTGCAATCTCCGGTGCTTGCTTTTGAAGTCGAACTTGTCCAAGGAGATCCGACATCTTGGATGGCCCCAGTTCCCGTCCGTCGACAGAAATGGGAACGTTGTCGCCCAACAAAAAGCACTCGTCTGCCTCCAATGTTAATGGATAACATTCAGTGCGGTCAGACTTTCGCAGTCGATAGTGAACGAACCGATGGACTGATCGTTTGCTTATTGTCGCTGGAGATTTAACCTTGATTGCAACCGGGTGTTCCGCTGCAACCGGGAGGTCGTCCGCTGTTGCTTGGCAATCGTAGTAACTGCAAGTCAACGATTGGCTGTCAGATACGTTCTTGATCGTGGATACAACTCCGTCGGTTGTCCAAAATGCAACTTGAACGGTGGTTTCCGACGACGTCTGGACATGAAAACTGACTTGCAAACGATCGACGTCGTTTAACTGGCGGGTAAGGCCAACGTTGTATTGGTAGTCGTCTTGGACGGGGCTGCTTTGCTGGTCGTACGGATTGATGTGTTGGTAGACATGCCAGGCTTCTGCATTTTTTCCATTGGGCAAAGTCTTCCAGCGAGAAACCGCTTGATCGGAATCGATGTTCACGGCCAGCTTTGCGGGCACCGATTGTCGCGCGATCACGTCGTCGATGCGGACGTTGTTCACAAGCAGACTACCCTGGCGTACCGAAATGGTGTCGCCCGGCAATCCGACCAATCGCTTTGCTCGGATCTGCTGTCCGACTGTGATGGCGACCATATCACCAAGATGAAATTCGCCGCTGCTGGGCTGCAAACCTACTAACTGTCCGTCGACCTTTTCGACAATCCGTAGCGTTCCGCCACAAAGTGAACAAATGCGATGACGCTGCAAAGTGGTGTCGATGTCGGGGCTGACCAAGTGCGAGTGTTGGCATATTTGGCATTGGCATCGCTGTGAGGGGCCGAAAAGCGTTGGAACCATCGACGGCCCGTCAACACGAAACACACTTGGCCTTTGCTTTTCGTGCGAATTTGGAGTCGTGTTTTGGGTGTGTTTTGACTGACCAAGCTGCCAAGCGATCCACGCGGCACAGGCCGTAATCACTACAAAACCCGTTGTCCGCAGATATTTGTCAATCGTTGCTTTCTGGACTGACATCGGGTCCTTTGGGAGCCGTGGAGTGAAACGCTGCCGCAAAACGGCTGGAGCGTATATAATTCGTGCAGCTTCAGCGGATCGGCGTCCATGCCCGTTCGCTTGGCCTGTCGCTGGCAACTAAGGTGGCTGCCAAGTGCGAAAGCACAGCGATTGTTGTGGTGCTTGCAAAAGTGCCTTCGAAATATGACTTGTATCTTATCATTGCAATCTGCGAATGTCTGAATCGATATCGAGCAACGTAAGTTTAGCTGAAGCAACTGAGAATTTGACAGCAGAAGAAAAACAAACGACGCCAGCGGCCTCTCTGGATACTCGCGGCCGAATGGGCCGAGTTCCGGGAGTAAAAATTCTCGCGACTGGCTCATACGTTCCCGAAGAAATCGTGACCAACGAGGATCTTGCCGCGTTGGGTTGCGACAGCGAATGGATCGTCCGCAGAACTGGCATCCTGGAACGTCGCAAGGCTGCGGCCGATCAAGCGACCAGCGACTTGTGTTACCAGGCAGCACTGCGTTGCATGGACGAAGCAGGTGTGTCGGTGGACGAAATCGATTTGATCGTCGTCGCCACCATTACACCCGATCACCCCACACCATCGACCGCGTGTCATGTGCAACGAATGCTGGGCGCGGTCGCGCCAGCCATGGATATCAATGCAGCTTGCGCCGGGTTCATGTACGCGTTAACAACCGCCGCACAATTTGTCGCCAGTGGTAACAGTAAGTGTGCGTTGGTTATCGGCGCCGATTTAATGAGCAGCACGGTTGACCCTCAAGACATCAAAACGTTCCCATTGTTTGGAGACGCGGCTGGTGCGGTTTTGTTGACGCCAGACGATTCAGTGCCAGAGAGCCGAAAAGACGAAACTTTGGTTCGCGATGGTGGCGGCATTCTTTCCTACCAAATCGGCAGCGAAGGATGTGGTGGCGAAATGCTGTGCATCCCAGCAGGCGGAACTCGCATGTCGCTCAGCCCCGAAGCTCACGCGGATCGCAAACAGTACTTGAAAATGGATGGCCGGAACGTCTTTAAGTGGGCCGTTCGTGTGTTTGACGAAAGCGCAAAACAGGTTCTTCAGCACGCGGGTGTCGGCGCCGACGAATTGGCGTTGGTGGTTTTGCATCAAGCGAACCAGCGAATCATTGATTCGGCGGTGTCCGATTTGAACGTGTCGTCGGACAAAGTTTTCGTGAATCTTGACCGATACGGAAATACCTCCGGCGCAAGCATCCCATTGGCGTTGGACGAAGCCGTCCGAGAAGGACGCGTGAAACGTGGCGACTATATCTTGCTATGCGGCTTCGGTGCGGGGCTTGCTTGGGGAACCGCGCTGCTGCGTTGGTAGTTCGGCAAAGCGTTCGGTCTCATGCAGCTTTATCTGATACGTCACGCCGAGAGCGAAAACAACGCCAAACCCGCGTATGCTCGCGTGGAAGATCCGCCCATCACGGCGCTCGGTAAAATCCAAAGCGAGTATTTGGCGAATTGGCTTAAGACTTTCGCAATCGACGCGCTGATCACCAGCCCTTTTCGACGCACGTTACAGACAACACGCTCTGTTTTGGATGTGGCTGAGCAACCGCTGCAAATTTGGCACGACGTTTTTGAACGCGGAGGTTGCTTTCGCGGGCACGGTCCTGACGCAATCGAAGGTGGCGCGGGCTTGGGGCGATCTGAGATCATGCGATTGATCAATCACGCGGATTGCCAGATCGATGAATCGATTCAAGAATCAGGGTGGTGGGGCAGCAAGAACCGCGAAACGGATGACGAAACGGTCGCACGCGCCAAACAAGTGTTGAAACGACTGACAGCCTGCTTTGGCTCCGGGAATCCAGTCGTGGCTATCATCACACACGCAGACTTCAAGCGGTGTCTATTGAACGAAATGATTGGCGACGTGGTTGACCTAGGCTGCATCGGGCTGTTGCGCAACACAGGTGTGACCAAGTTGGTTTACGAAAACGCGCGTTGGAAAGTCCAGTGGCTCAATTCCGTCACCCATTTGCCCGCAAAACTGATTACAGGGAAAGAGACGTGATTGTGCAGACACTTTTACTGTAAATAGTTTAGCGGTTCACCGAACTTACCCGACTGATTTAGCGATGTCGTAGATTTCAGCCGCGTCTAACACTGCGGTGTTGCCTTGGAATAGAGATCGGATCGCAGCTTTGTGAGTACGCATTTTCAAACCACCCACACCGATCGCTCCGTAGACGACTGCATCTCCCATCTCCTTGGCCTTATCGGTAATTTCGACTCCGCCGATTCCCGTTGGTGGTACAGCGTTTAGGTCGATCGCAACTTTCAGGCTCTCGATCGCTTCGATCGATTTTTGGTCGATCAACTCCACGCCCGCGGCGCCGCAGGCAATGATGATCTCGGACCCTTGCAGGTGTTGCGCCAGCTTACGATCGCTGGGTGCAGCCGGGGTTAAGTCTGCGTCAGGTACGTCAACGCGAATGTCTTCGCATGCTGCTTCGGCGCGTTGGATGTTGCGACTGGTCAACATTACCCTAGCTCCGTCGCTGGACAACAGACGCGCGACTCGACGTCCAACCGGCCCGGTCCCGCCAAGCACCGCGGCACGCGCGCCTTTGAGATCGATGTGTCGACTGGCCGCCACAACGGCTGCCGATGCGGTTGTGTTACAACCGTTTGCATCCAGCATGATTGAGACACGGATTGGCCCCAGGAACGCTTTGCGGGCTGCCTTCATCAGCGCTTCGGCGTCCCCCACATCACTGCCACCAATGTAGATCGCGGTGTTTTGTAAGTTGTCGCCACCACGCGTGAACATGGCTCCATAAACCAATGGTGTGACCGTGGTGACTTGGACTCCGCCGTATCGCAGCAAGTGGTCCACGCCAGCATCGATCGCCACAACGGAGTCAAACGAACTGGGATGGGGATCGCAATCAAGCTGCAGGAGAATTCGTTTGGACATTCTATGAATTGAAACCGAAGGTGCGAGCAAAAAAAAGCTCTTCGGTTCATCATTGAACTGAAGAGCTCTGGTTAAGACTTAGATCACATCGCTGTGATGCTCTTGTTCTTAGAATCCCTTGAATGGGTGAGCAGCAGCATCTTTTCCAGCAATCATTTCGTCGGCAGTTGGCTTGCCGGACATGGCCGCAACCAACGATTGCTTGACGGCTTCGTAGTTGTAGTTGTAAATTTTCTCGTCGTCTTCGGCTGCTGGGTGAATGAACACACCACAAACACAAACCAAATCTTCGGCTTGATCTTTGGGGATGATGCCTTCGCTGACAGAATCTGCAACCGCTTTGGCAACAGCGGCTTGTGCGGGGCCGAACATTTGCACGACTTGTTTCATGCCTTTGATCGTGACCTTTGTGACCATGACAGTTGACGGCTTCACTGCCAAGTTTGGCTCCAAAACGGCCAACAAGTTTGTGTGTCCGTCGCTTTGCGTGGACAGTGCGTTTGCGAATGCGACGCCAACAGGGCCATCTTTACTGCCGATCATCAAGTCAATGTGGGCGACTTCGTTACCATCGCCTACAAGTGCTTCACCAATGTTAAATTGCATGGCGTAGAGCCTTTCCAATGAGAGTATGTTGTAAAGGAGACCGGTTAGGAGTCTACGCCTCCTTTGCCCCGTCATCGAACCGATGAACAATGGTCATGCGACCAAATCCATCAAGTCCTGAGGCTAAAACAACTTGTTTCAGCAATTCGGGTGGGTCTTTCGGAATGCAAACACTATCAAACCACACGCGCGATGCAACCACCCGACCAACTTCGCCGCTTTTTTCAGCTATCCGATCGACCAATCATCCTGATTGGGGCGTCCGTTCGCGCTGCGGCATGCAGTGCAGGGCTTGCTGGATTCGATGTTTTGGGAATCGACCGATTTGCAGATTCGGATACCATTGATGCTTGCAGTGCGTTCTTGACGATCGAACAAGCCGATCAGCTGAGCGACGATGATCTGGATGACCTGATTCCGCCCGGGGTTCCCATGCTGGTTGTTGGGGGGCTCTTGGGCGACACGACGATCATCGATCGATTGAAAACACGGGCGCATTGGATGGGACGACAAGAGCAGGCGTTGGATCTACTAAGTCAACCGGAAACGCTGGCTAGAATCGCGACACGCTCTCGCGTCCCTTTTCCATCCTACAGGCTGCCGTCAGATCGTGGTGGGAGTCTGGGGCAGCTGCCCGGTCGGTGGTTGTTCAAAACCCAAGACTCCAGTGGTGGGTTGGGCGTGCGATGGGTTGATGCGGATAAGGACGTCGACTCGGATGGCTACGCCCAGCGATGGGTTGCCGGAAAACCATACGGAGCGGTATTTGTCAGCAACGGCGAACACGATTGTGTTTTGATCGGCGTGTCTCGTTCGCTGCGAAAACGAATGGGTGATTGTCCATTTGTTTATGCCGGATCGTGCGGCCCGGTTCGTTTGTCGGCGCAGAACATCGCCAAACTGAACTCGATTGCAAATCTGTGTGTCGCCGAGACGGGCTACAGTGGGTTTCTAAACATTGATGTGGTGATCGATCAGCAAGGCCAAATGTCACTATTGGAAGTGAATCCGCGCTGGAGCGCGTCGGTCGAAGTTCTAGAAGTACCCTTGCTTGGCACTCGTTTTTTGAAACGTGGGTTCAAGACACTCTTTGGCGTGATGTTAACGGCAATCGAAGGCGACATTTCAAAGGTGAGTGCGAAACAGATCGAAGAACTGGCTTATGAGACCGGGCGATGTTACAAGCGTGTTGTCTTTGCCAGACATGAAGGCAGGATTGATCAGACTCTTATGCCACGTATGGGCAAGTTTCGCTGGCAGTTTGCGGACGTGCCGCAGGACGACGAACAGTTGTTTCAGAAAGATGATCCAATTTGCACTGTGCTGCTGAGATCGGGATCAGACCGAAAGTTTGATTGGCGCAAAACAAAACGGCTCCTTGCTGGAGTGCAAGAAGCCGTTGTGGAAAGTTAATCGCGTCAAAGTCTTACTTGCCGCGTTCGGTGGCAAACGATTTCGTTCGGAATCGTTTTTGGTCGCTTACCTCTTGGTGAACTTTCAAGCCGCCGTTTTCGTCCAGCAGCAGGATGGTAGCTGGCGCCAAAAGTATCGAGTCTTCATGGTCGGCGATAGTTAGCTCTTGGCCGCCATCAATGTCAATGACCGTTGTGGTTGTATTGACTTCGGCGTCAAGAGCTTTCTTGACTTCCAAAGTAATCGGATCCACGATGTCAGCCGACTCAGCTCTGGCCGACAGCACAGTTCCTTCACCGACGTTTTTAATCAGCATCGAAATATCAGTCGCATAAAGTTCATTAAACTGCTGTACCACCATCTCGACTTTCGGCGAACTGTCTTCGTAGGTGATGGTTCGATTACCAAACGTAACGCTCTTGGTGACTGCTGGTTCGACAACCGACCCAGCGAACACTTTGTTAGACGAAACTAACGAAACAGGATCACAGGGTTCGCTCCACGGTGTTTTCAACTGAAAAGACCGAACCTTCGTTTTGCTCGCAAGAGCGGCCAAAGCGCTAACCCGAGCATAGGTGCGCCGGCTTTCCAGCGTTTTAACCTCTGGTTGCATCAAGGGATTTTCGGGGAAATTAGGATCGTTCAGCAGATAGCGAACCCGATAAACGTATTTTCGGTTCTGCTGAGGAGGGCTCTGGTCCCTCAATCCGCGTGGCGGGTTTTGGAAATCATAAAATCGAATCAGCTTATATTCGACTGGGTCCTGATCGAGCATCCCGCCATTTGATCCACCCATCCTGCCGCCCCTGCCCCTGCCACGGCCTCCTCCCATTCCCATACTCATCTCCATATCATCCATTCCCATACTCGCTGTTCCTCCATTCCCACCGCCTTGGTTTACCCTAAACTTCTGGAGATCGTTAAGCGCGTCCTCTTCTTTCTTGATTTGCATTTCACGTATTACAGCCTGTTTTTCTCGCATGATTTGCGAGGCTGTTTTCATTGGAATCATGGGATGCAATGAGAACGTGGAGTAGTCGGTCATCATCACTGGCGGGATCCACATCGTCAGCGTTCCGTCTTCGCGGTATTCCTCGGAGACCAACTCTCTGTTGAATCCGGCCCAAATTTTGGCCGCCAGAATTGGGATGATAGAACTGCCGTAGCGATCCACCCAGTCTTCGTCGGCAAGTTCGTCGATGGACTTTTCGGTAATGTCAGCGCGTTGTAGTTCGTAACCTAAAAACAGGGGTCGATCTCGCAAAGGATTAAATCCTTCGGCCTTTTCAAATGCGCTCGCAAAGTTGTCGTGTAGCAGTTTGTAGGGCACAACCGCGGTTCCGGCGATAAAGCTGCCTTTGTAGGGGACGGAGTACCGATCAACACCGTTATCAGAGACTTTGACTGGGGGACGAAAGCCTTCGACGCCATCTATGTCCATTTTACGAGTCGGTTTTGACATGCCCATCTCTTTGTCCATCATCCCCATTCCCATACTCATTTCCATCTCCATCTCCATCTCATCCTCCATCTCATCCTCCATGCCTCTAGTTCCACTACCACCACGTCGTCGACGAATAGATGGCTTCTTCTCTGGTTGCTTTTCGAATTCAACGGGATCAGCGGGCTCGAGATTTGTTAACGGATAAGTTTCTCCCGAAGCCAAGACAGCCATGGGGGCGGAAACACCAACCGCACGGACATGCAGTGCGGCCAGGAGTTCAGGATCGCTGCGTTTAATCCCCGAAGTGGTATCCTCACGCGTCCCCGGGTCCCAAACCGTAACGTCATAGCCATCGGTCAAGACACGTTTGTTGACTTTTTTGATTTCACGATCGATGTCAAACGTTGGCTTTCTGGGCCCGACGATCACATCAGTACGAATGTCGTCCACGGATGTCTTAACTTGATTCGCATCAGCGATCACACGTTCCGGGTTGAACTTCTTTGTGATTGGTTCTTTTTTGAATCCCGAGTAGGCAAGAAACGCCGCCACACCCAGGACCGCAACCAAAATTATCTTTTCGACGTGGAAGATGAAAAAGTTCTTGATTTTGTCAGCGTCCATAGCAAATTACCCGTGAGTTGAAAAGGAGCGAATTTACGAAGCGTTAAATCTGTGTTAAAGGCCGAGTTAAAAAGATTAACTACGGCGATACAAGTCCTGCGGGAGCACCGATTGCTGTGGGAGTATTTAGATCAGTCGCAGCTGCCCCAGGATCAGCTGGCGCCGCTGGATCAACTGGCGCCGCTGGATCAACTGGCGCCGCTGGATCAACTGGTGCCGCTGGATCAGCTGGTGCCGCTGGATCCGCAGTCGGTGCCGGTAAAGCAGCATTTACTTCTGCAGTCTGCTCGTCTTTATCGATCACGACTTCCTCGATGACTTTTTCAATCCCAAGTGACTCTTCGTTAGGAGGGTTGTACATGTAGATCAGACCATAGACTTCGACCAACATATCAAAGGGAAACTCTTCTCCTTTTGATCGACCAGCTCCGCGTCCGCCTCCGCCTCCCATCATCATTTCGTCCATTCCTTCATCTTGCCCCGCACTGGGACCCGCAGAGGCTCCGTCGTTGGGCAAAATCCGAGTCTGCTTTACCTCGACCATCAGCGGTGCACTTCCACAGGCCGCAATCAAGTCTGGAACGAATCGCTGGTCCATTCTGACGACCATTTTCACTGGCACCCGTTTGGCTACTGCAATCGGAGCATCCGTCGGCGAATTACTGGTCAGCGCAGATCTCAGTTCCGCGCCCGTGATGTGCTTGTCTTCGGTATTGAGGTATCGGTTATCACCGGGATCGGATGCCGAACTGGAGTCGTCCATGCTGTCCATATCGTCCATTTCTCCACTCATGCTTGATTCCATCATATCGCTATACCCTTCTCTGCCGCCTGCGGATTCCACACCAGGCGAAGCGATGTTGCCAGCTCCGAATCGGACACTCTTGCCAATCGAAAGCTGAACAATTTCGTGAATATTTGCCTCAAACGGCTGTATTGCGTCGCCGTTGATTTCAGCAATGATCTGAAGCATCTGACGCAAAATCCAAAGACTCTCTTGCGAATAATAGACCTGCAATGTTGATGGCTTGGTGCCTCGCCATGGGAAAAGGTCCGTCATCAATGCTTCTTGGCTCGCGCTGCTCCACCTGACGAGCGGTCCCTGCGTCAATCCAGTAACGTCAATTTCCATTTTTGGTCGGCCCATATTCATTTCATCCATCCCACCATCTGATCCCGACTTAGCTTCGAAATCGGCAGTCCATTCAGCTTTGGCGATCTCGGCAAGTTTCGGCAGTTCTATCCCGATGTACTTTGCGTAACCACGAAGGATTCGCGACTGAGCTTGATAGCCGTCTGGACCATGGTCGACATAAAGCTCGAAAGGCAACTTCAATTTTTTCTTGTCGATTTGCTGTGTCTCTGGGTCCCGCACGTAGCGGAATTCGTCAACGTACGCTTCGGTTATATCGACTGGCCAAGTTAGAATTTTAGTTTGCTTGTTGTAGACAAGCCGCCAGGCGTTGATCACCTCCTTCTTTCGTTTGTCGATCATCTCCTGCATCTTCGTGTGCGAATCTTCGTTGGGCTGACTATCCAATTCTCCTCGCAATTGACTAACTTTACTGACTTCCGACGTAATCTTTCTTTCTTGGGATTCGTTTTGCGCGTTGAGGTCTCCCGTACTGAGAAACCAAACGGCCAGCGATCCGACCAAAACGACCACGCATCCAATCCAAAATCCATACTGGAGCACGCCTGCAAGTTGTTTTTTTAGTTGGTCCATGATTCTTGTTGAGTGGTGGCTGTATCGTTTAGTTAAAAGTGATCGGCGAAGGCAAATTGATTTTGCAGCACTACGATTGGTTCGATGCAACCGAGTCGTTTGCTGCTGCTGCGGCTTCTTCTTCTGCCTTCTTCTTCGCTTCTTCTTCCTCAAGCTTTTTGGCTACAATTCGATCGCTGATCGAGTTCGGGTGCCAAACGATTTGGATGGTGAAATCGTGTCTGTCAACTTCTACGTGAGTGGGTTCGGGAGCGGGACCATTTGGATCTGCAAGTTCGCCAGCTGGGGTTAGCCCGGTTGTCGGATCCACCGCAGTCAGTGGGTCGTACTTGGGATTTTCGACACGAACGGGGTAGGGTTTTGTGTCGTCCAATTGTATTGGGTAGCTAAGCCCCATTTGGGCGGGGCTAAACGTGATCGTCAGGTTCGGGTCTTCTGGGTCCGGCATTGCAACTTTGTTTTCCATCAACGCAGTGATCAAATACTTCCGAACGTGGTTGCTACCTTCAGAGCCCATGTTGTCGATACTGTTAAAGAAGTGGTAGCCGCGAAACTGGATCACCCAGCCTTTTCCCGTCGGCCCCGGATCCTCTGCTCCTTCATCCACGATCAATTTTCTACCGGTGACGCCTTCCCAGTCCTTTTGCTCCAACTTGTATCGCTCTTTGACTTGGTCAGTCCACCACTTTGATAGATCTTCGTACTCTTTGTTATCAAACTCAGTGATGTAAAAATCACGTTGTTTTTCAATCGGTATCGGCTCGGCACCCTCAACCGGTTGGGGAAATCGCGGGATCAAGCTATTAATCGCTTTTACGATCTCCAGCCAAGTCAGTCTCGCTTCGACCTTGCCAGAGACCACCTTTCCGACCGAATTCAGATAGGTCAGCTTATTGTCCAGGACTGTGTCTCTGTCACGATGCTCGTTGGCGTAACTGGACATGTTATTGACGGCAGTCGTGGCGCCATTCCATTTGTCCTTGTGGCTGGTGGACCATGTCCTCTGGGTAAAGAAGTAGTTGGTTGCCATGCCGATCATCAGGGCAGCCAAACCGGCGAGCGCCCATGGCTTTTTGGCTCGAATCATCCGAGACCGCAAGATCTCCTGGGGTACCAAGCTCGCGTGGACTTGCGAGATGCCTAATCCCTGCAGACACAATCCATAACAGACCCCGAAAGTCGGCGCGTTGTCGCGGAAAGTCGGGATCGCCAAAATGTCATCGCCACCAAGACGATTAAATCGGTCCAATGTGTGAACTTCAAATCCAAGGTTCTTGCCCAAGTAGGCAGCGAGACCCGGCATTTTCACGGTGTTACCGGTGACAACCAAGTCTGCGATCTCGGCTTTTTTGTCAATACTGCGAAAGAAGCCAATCGATCGCTGAACTTCTGTCACAAGATCATTAAAGATCGGACGCATCGTTTGGAAAATCAGTTTCGGGTCAACCGCCTCTCGAGCGTTCCGTTTTAGATGCTCCGCCTTTGCGAACGTCATCTTCAAGTCTTTGGTCAACTGGCGGGTAAAGTGGTTACCGCCGATCGGCATACTTCGTTGCCAAATCCTGAAGCCATTGGTGACGATCAAATCACTGGAGTCGGTGCCGATTGATAGAACGACGGTCGACGGCGGTGGATTGTCGGCATCAAATGCCTCGTTTTCCAATCGCTCGTTCATCCGGTCGTACGCGATCATGTTGTACAGAGCCAACGGAGCCAACTGGACAATGTCGACTTCCATGTTGGCGTCATCAAAAGGTGCGAGTTGTCGGTAGGCTTGTTCGCGTTTCATCGCAAACAAACCCACTTCGCTTTCCAACGCATAGCCGTCTTCGATCATACTGCCAGGCATCATTTGGAAATCCCAAATCACGTCGTTCAGATCGAACGGAATCTGCTGCCTCGCTTCGTAGCGAACAATGTCCGCTACCTTCTTGACTTCGACCGGCGGTGGCTTGAAGAACTTTGCCAGACCACTTTGACCGGGAACACTGATGCAGATCTTTTCGTTGAAAGCGTCATTCCGCTCTAACAGTTGAAGCATCGCGTCGGCGATCAACTCTTCCGGGACCGCTTCGGGTTGGCTCAGGATCTTGGGGTATTCGATGTAGTCAAAGGCGCTTGCTACAACTTCACCATCAACCTGAGAACAACGCAGCGCTTTGAGTGCAGATTGTCCAATTTCGATTCCCCACACGGATGCGCTAGATGCCATGGCAATTTAACTTTTTGATTGAAAATCGTTTTCGGTGAAACCGTGTAAATGCCCACGGTGATAAAAAATCCGTCGTGGGCAATCTTTCAGTTCGCTTTAAGGGCGAACTCGTTTGTCCTGCCAAACTCGTGTACGATATTGATCGCGATCCGTTGCAACACAGACCTGTTGCGACAGAGGGCGAAAATCGTTGATCAATAGGCAGGTCATTCCTGGTTGGATTTATTCCTGGTAACGAAATCCGGTTTTAACCATATTTCGCAATACGAGACTCACTAACAGATTACTCGACAATCTCATTTTGCTCTACGCAAATGGCGGCGAACCTATGAAAACCAACAGTAATAAGACGGATAAAAACGGTTGTTCCTGAGCCTTGTCCAGGCCAATCAACGAATCCTCGCATTTCCCGATCAATCCCAAATCGAGACACCCGCGAGTGGGGCAATGAAAAGTATGGGAAAAGACGGCCTAAGTGCGCGTTTTGGATTCAATTCCCGCACCATTTGACCGCTAAGTAAGTATATCAATTTTCGCACACCGACGTCAAATTTTTTTTCACTAAATCATGGCCCTATTTGACGAGTGCAGTGTCTTCATTCCAGCTCCAACCCTGGAAGACTTCCCTGCGGATGCTTCCGATTCTGACGCTCGGAGCATGCTGGCGGGCTGGACGGCGCTTTGGGACCCTCGATTGATCGCAGCAACCGAGCAGCTCCCCACGTGGTACCGAGCCGATTCGCCGCCAGAACCGGACGGCCCGCGGATGGTCGTGGTACCCGACTCCAGCTTTAGCCAACTCCCGTCCGACTTTGAGGCGAAATGCAAACGCAACAAAGATTGTTTGTGGATAACGGGTTCCAACCGGGCAGAAATGTTGCAGCAGATGCAACTGGGCGATCTACCAACGGCGCTTTCAACCGAACATCGTACGATCAGCGTCAACGATTTTTATGCAGCGGGATACTGCGCGCTGCAGATTCAGATCATGACGCGTCGGTTGCGTTACACCAGCAACCTGGACGAAATCCATTTGCAAAAGCAGGCAGTAGAAGCTGCCAAGGCATTCTTGGACGGCGACGCTACAACAGCTGCATCGGCACTGCACAACGTATTTGACTGTTTGGCAGAAGAACGCGATCACTATTTTTCGTCCGACCCGTACCTGATCGATTTGACTTTGCTGACACCCGCGACGCTGATATCAATGGTCGAAGGCGGCGGTCTTAGTGGCGGTTTGGATGGTGAATCGGCCCGCGAGCACACTGCGTGTTTGCACACACCGCAAAACGTTTTAGTCAGCAGCGACGTTGCCCAAACGCTGAAAGACTCTGACGATGGGACTTTGGATTCGTTTCGCAAACAACTGCAGACCGGAAGTGTTGGATGGGCTGGGGGCGCACCGCCCACCGAAGTGACTTCATTGGACGCAATGTCCTACAGCGAAGCAGAAGCGGCGATGCAAGATGGTTGGCAACTGGCCAGCGATGCCGTGGGAACCCAACCGATTGTGTTCGGCCGGTTTTCCGGATCGACGCCCTCGGACATGACCAGCAAGCTGGTTTCGTTGGGCTACGTTGGGATGATCCCAATCGATTTTGCCAACGGGACTGGCCACGGTGAAGAAGCCAAGGTGATTCAAAAGTCCGGCGGCGCCGAGATTGAATCGCTGACGGCCAAGCCGATCGATGCGGCTGGCGATGCGGCGTTTCTGAGCTTGGGGGCACGACTGGGCGAAGCGATCGATAGCGGCGAGATCGCGACGGGATTGTTTGCACATTGGCCCGGTCAAGGCTGCGATAGTTTTCAAGACCTACGGCTGGTCGCGTCTTGGTGCTTGGCGTTGGGTAAATTTTGGAAATTGGATGACTACTTTCGCGAAGGAGAGCATCCCTATCACCACGGGACTTCGCGGCCACTGTCCACCGACGCCGCAGAAACGCTAAAGCAACTGGTCGCCAACCAAGCCCCCAATCCGATCTCAAATGCAGCCGTATCGATTCGCGAGAGTTTTCGCTCCGAAGCATCCAGCAGATTAGACGCCATGAGTGCGCTGGTGGCAGGCAAGGAGCAATCGCAAAACGAATTGACTTCGCGATCAGCGAACTTTGTGTCGGCGGTTGGCGGAAAACCAAGCTCCAACACAACGGCCGCGATGGTCATCAATCCATCCGGGACAGCTCGGCGACAAATCGTCACGATCAACGGAAATGTTTCCAGCAAACCAGATCACATTTATGCCGTTTCGCAAGATGGTGATAAGTCAGTTGTGTCGGTAGACGTGCCGGCTTACGGATTTGCAACGGTACAAAAAAGCGAACAGGAAAACGCTGCCAACAAGGGCTCGCTGATGGGGCGGTTGCTAAACAAGAGTCCGCTGTTTGGCAACAAGCAAATAGCCGAAGGAAACTTGTTAAAAAATGAATTCATGGAAGTCGCCATCAACGAAGAAACCGGCGGCATCCAAGGTGTTTACAGCGGCGGCACGCGAGGCAATCGTTTTTCAATGCGATTGGTTCAGGTGACGCCAAATGACGACCCCAAAACCGGCAAAGATCATTCGTCGGCAAAATGCAAGCAGCTACGTGTTGTTGGCAACACCGCCGCGTTTGCTGCGATCGAAGCGACCGGGACAATTCATGACCAGAGCGAGAAAGCGATCGGTGAATTCCTGCTGCGATACGAACTGGAGCGAGGAAGCAGGTTTCTGAAGGTCAGTGGCGACTTGAATTGTGCTGCGAACTTGGGCGACGATCCTTGGAAGGGCTACATTGCGGCGCGAGGCGTTGTCGCATCGGAAGCCGCGATCATGCGTGTCATGGTTCGTGACAAAATCCATCGGGCTCGTTCGCGTCGAATGGTTTCACCGCTTGGTGTCGTGATCGACGAAGCAGAGCGGCAGACGTTGGTGTCCGCAAATGGCAGAGCGTACCATCGTCGCGCGGGGGATCGATTTCTTGATACGATCCTGTCCGTCCAAGGGCAAAACAAGATCGATATATCGTTGTGCTATGGATTTGATGTTTCCAATCCAATCGGCAGCGCGAAAGCACTGATTAGCCCGCCGGAAATCGTCAACTTGGACGCGTCGACTCAACTGCCTCCGCAAGGTTGGATCGCGCACGTTTCTCCTGCTGATGTGGCGATTGTCAAGATGAACGTCACGCGACGCAATGATGGTCTACTGGCGGCGGTTGTTCGAGTGATGCAGACGCGAAACAAATCCGCCAGTTTGTCGGTTCGGTTTTGCCGAGACGTCCAATTCGCGACTATTGTGAAAACAGGGGACGATTCAGAAGTAAACCAAGAACTGCCCAGCAAAGAAGAGGTTGATGCGGACCTCACGAATCTTTCCGGAGTAAAATCCAAAGGCGACGCGGTTCGATTTACCATCGCGGGCCATCAAGTCGCCGACATTTTGGTTGTGTTCAAAGCGTGAGTTTAAGTTGAATTTTAGCGATCCTCATTCCTCTGGAATCTTTACCAGTTCATGACCACGTCGGAGCCACCGCAGAAATTGACATTTCGCGAAGCAGCAGTGCGGAGCGGGTTGGTGTCGGTGCGCAAATTGGACAAAGTCACCGAACTGATTAAGTCCGACGATGATGCTCTTGTCGCGGCAACATTGGTCAAAAGCGGTGTGCTTACAGAGTACCAATCACAACAATTGCTAGCCGGGCGAACCAAACTGACACTGGGTCCCTACAAGATCACCGACTGGATCGGACAAGGAGGAATGGGGCAGGTTTTCAAGGCCGTGCACAATGTGATGGGCCGCGTGTGTGCGGTGAAAGTTCTGCCTCGCGAAAAGTCCACAGCCGAATCGCGCCAGGCGTTTTTGCACGAAGTCAGGGTACAGGCGGAGATGGACTGTCCGTACATTGTTCGTGCCTATGATGCAGGACAAGACGGCCCCGTCCACTACTTGGTCACCGAGTATGTTCCCGGAAACGATCTGCGGCGTTTGATACGCAGCAGCGGTCCATTGTCGATGCATCATGCCGCAACGATCATCTCCCAAGCCGCGCAGGGTTTGCAGTACGCGCACGAAATCGGTTTGGTGCACCGCGACGTCAAACCTGGAAACATTCTGGTGACTCCGGACGGACATGCGAAAGTGTCCGACATCGGATTGGCAGCCTGGAGCATGGGGCTGGATGCCGATCCGCGCGCCGGAAAGATCGTTGGGACGGCTGACTATCTTTCGCCCGAACAAATACGCAGCCCATTATCAGTCGGTCCCGCCAGCGATATCTACTCACTTGGCTGCACGCTCTACTACGCCGTGACCGGTAAGGTCCCGTTTCCCGGCGGCGACTCCAAGAGCAAATGCAAACGTCATTGCGAACAAACTCCTTGGCATCCTCGCAAATTTGCTCCCGATCTGAGCGAAGATTTTGTCGACACGATCGCAGACATGATGGAGAAAGATCCCTCGCGCCGAATCAGCAGTGCCGCCGAAGTCGCAGAACGTTTGGAGCCGTGGACGACAACCGATCAAGACGTCATCACGAGCCCAATTGGGCGACAAGTCTGGACGCCGCCGCCCCCGCCAAGCGAAGTCGCAGAACCTCGGATCGTAGCCGCGAACGACTCGGACCCGGCAAATTCCGGCGGACTAAGCGTCTCGGGAGAATTCTCCGACGCAAGCATGCCGCCAATGCCAATGGGATTGGAGCACGAGATCCAAGTGTCTCCGGCACCTAGCCACACTTTGGCGATCGCAATCGCCCTCTCGATCGCGATCCCAATCAGCATCTTGGTCGGAGCGATCATCGGGTTTATTGTCCGAGGCCAAATCTGAAACGACGCGCAAGTCGCAGGCATAAAGCCACGCTCCGCGACTTGCTAGCTTTCCGTCGGCGGATTCCTTTGGTTTCATCTTGTCGCGAGCGAAGCGGATGTCTAATCTCGGCGTGAACCCGCAAGTTTCACACGTAATGTCAGGGAGGGCAAAGCGTGCTAAGACGAAGATCGATCCGCACAAAGCTAAACTACGCGCTGGCCGTTCTCGTTGTGATCTTTTGCGTTCTTGCTGGCAGCAGTGTTTGGGGAGTTAAGCGTTATCGCCGTTTGGCTGATTCGGTCCACCAACAAGCCAGCGAAATTCCGTCAGCCAACCAGCTCAGTCGCCACGCCGACGCAATGCGCCGCAGTTGGTCGCGCATCAAGAAACTGCAAAGTCAGCAGGGCATGATCCAACGATCTGTCCTACACGATTCCGATATCCACATCGAAAATTCGTCGATCGAGACAAACCTGTTTAACATGGGAATTGTGGTCGATCTCTACTCGAAAGCTGTCGACCAATCCAGCGACCGAGAGCGGATCTTGGTCGCAAAATCGCGACAGCAACAAAGCCTTGGCAGCATCGCCGAAACGCGAAACGCGATCGACCACCAATGGGGATCGCAAGACCTGATGACCGAAGAAGGCGCCGCCCAGTTCACGGCTCTCTTGTCCGAACTGGTCGCGCAAACAAACGCACACTTGGATTTGATTCATGGCGAGATGGAGAGCTTTGCTGATGACGTCAACGGCCAATTCAAAGGCTGGATGGGGCTGATTGCGTTTTGCATGCTCTTTGCGCTCGTGTTGGTTGCTGTGCTGTGGGTTTCCTTTCAGTCATTAGTCGCAAAACCGTTCCGGATTCTGTTGGATGGTTCCCGATTAGTCGCAGCCGGTCAGTATGGACACCGAATCGACTTAGGGACAACGGACGAACTGAGCGAACTGGCCGACGCAATGAACTCCATGAGCACTCGGTTTCGTGATGTTTACGATCGCCAACAGACCGCCAATGCGAATTTGGATCGACAAGTCAAAGAACGGACGCGCGAAGTCATTCGTAGCGAACAGCTTGCCAGCGTTGGGCACCTCGCTGCCGGCGTTTCGCATGAAATAAACAACCCATTGGCAAGTATCGCTTGGAGCGCTGAAATGCTTCAAAGTGAAATCGAAGACATCGTGATCGCCGATAGCGGCAAACTTACCTTGTCCGATGAACTATCCACTTCGCTGCAGACCAACCTCCGCCGCATTCAAGACCAAGCCTATCGCTGTAAAGACATCACCGACCGATTGTTGGCCTTCAGCCAGATGGGTGACCGCACACGTTCGTCAGTCGACTTGGCCGTCGTTGTTCGAGACGTCGTTGAATTGGTCGGACAAGTCGGAAAGTATCGCTGCAAATCGTTGACCGTTCACTGCAACGAAGACGTTTCGGCGCATGTCAACTCACACGAGATTCGCCAAGTTGTTTTGAATCTGGTCACCAACGCAATGGAAAGCGTTGACAGTGATGGAAGCGTCGAAATCCATGTAAAAAACCGTGGCGACAACGCGTACGTTGGAGTCTACGACAATGGATGCGGAATGACCAAAGAAGTCCAGGACCATCTGTTCGAACCGTTTTTCACTCGACGTCGAGATGGAACCGGTACGGGACTGGGACTGAGTATTACCTATCGCATTGTCTCGCAGCATCATGGCAAACTTACCGCCAGCAGTGATGGCGAAGGAAAAGGGTCACGAATGGAAATGCTGCTGCCAATCGAACCCGCTTTGCAAGAGACAACACAGCAAAGTCAGCTAGTCAATGGATGGGGAAATGACGCAAAACAAGTCGCCTGAAAAGAACTCGATGCACATTTTGTTTGCTGATGATGAACAAGATCTGCAACAGATCATTGGTTCCAAATTGAAAAAAATGGGGCACTCCGTTGTCGTCTGCCCCGATGGGCTGACCGCGGTTGCCGCGTTGGAAAAAGAACCGTTTGATTGCCTCATTGTTGACCTGAACATGCCCGGAATGAACGGCATCGATGTGATCGGTCACGCACGAGAGATCCGGCCGGAGATCGAAGCGGTTGTGATGACGGGCAATCCCAGCCAAGAAACCGCCATCGCCGCACTGCGGCACGAAGCATACGAGTACATCACCAAGCCGGTGCCGCTGGCCGAGATCGCTGAACTGCTCGGTCGCATTTCGCAGCGACGAAAATCAAAACGCCAGCTTGCAGCGCTGGAACATCGATTGCGACGTGTCGAAGGCGATTCGCAATTGGTGGGCGAAGCCAAAGCGATGGATGCCGTGCGGCAACTGATTGAAAAAGTCAGCCCCACGGATAGTTCGGTTTTGATTCGCGGAGAGACCGGTTGCGGTAAAGAGCTAGTGGCTCGCGCAGTGCATGACAGCAGTCTCCGCGCCGATGAACCAATGGTTCCGGTGAACTGTGGTGCTTTGCCAGAGAATCTGATCGAAAGTGAACTGTTTGGTCACTGCAAAGGTGCGTTCACAGGAGCAGACGCGGCGCGAGTCGGTTTGTTCGAATTGGCAAACGGCGGAACGATCTTTTTGGACGAAATCGGCGAACTGCCGATGGCGATGCAGGCAAAGTTGCTGCGGGTTCTAGAGACCGGCGATATCCGTCGGCTTGGTGATCACCAGACCATGAATGTCGATGTGCGAGTCGTCTGTGCGACGCACCGAAACTTGGAAGACATGGTTCAGGAAGGACTCTTTCGCGAAGACCTGATGTTCCGCATAAACACTTTCGAGATTCATGTGCCAGCACTACGTGAACGTACAGTTGACATATTGCCACTTGCTAAACATCTGCTGCGGCGACACCGAAGCGATGGTGCGGATAACCAATTGTTCACCCCTGAAACGCAAGCAGAATTGCTATCGCATTCCTGGCCCGGGAATGTTCGTGAGCTGGCTAACGTCGTGGAGCATGCGGCGATTTTGTGCGATTCATTACCGATCGATGTGCAGCATTTGCCTAGACACTTTAGCCAACGCAAACTGCGGAAAGAGATTCGCGACCTTGGCCCAATGACGCTCCGAGAATTGGAGCTGGTCGCAATCGATCGCGCAATCGAACGCAATGACGGTGACAAGAAATTGGCGGCGGCCGAATTAGGCGTCAGCGTAAAGACGCTGTACAACAGACTGAACGCTGCCGAAGAACGAAAACAGACTGGTTAAAACTGCTTTGTCGTGCCAGACATTTGTCGTGCCAGGTAACAGAGCGTTACATTCCCGAGCGGACAACACCCACGGCGATCCCGATCACGGTCGCTTCTTTTACGTAGATTGGCTCCATCGTCTTGTTAGCTGGCTGAAGACGAATTCGGTCTCCTTCGGGATGCCAGTATTTCAAGGTCTCGCCAGTTGGGGTCTGAGCAACAACCATTTGGCCGGGTTCAGCTGTATCCTGCTTTTGAATGATCACATAGTCACCATCAGTGATATGCGCGTCGATCATCGAGTCACCGGATACTCGCAAGATGAAACGGTCATCTTGGAAAAACATTTCGCTAAAATCCACACGGTTGTTCTTTGCGAACGCTAGCGAAGTGGGGCCAGCGGCCACCATCCCCGCTAGTGGCAAACTGTGACCGTTGCGATCGGCAACTTGAGTAAGTTCAATCGCACGCGACTTGTTGGGGCTTCGGCGAATCAGCCCTTTGCGTTCCAGCGCGCGCAAATGACACATAACCCCATTGGGGCTTTTGATCCCAAAGTGTTCGCCGATTTCACGGACGGTAGGACCATAGCCACGACCAACAATCAGTTCACGAACCATGTCGTAAACAGCTTGCTGTCGTTCCGTTAGCTGCGCGTTGCCCATTGTGTGTACCCTCTATTTGATTGCTGTGGGCGGTGTCGTCGACGTGATCGCAATTGTAACAGAACCTGCACACTCGTCCACAAACTTTATTGCGGCAAATCAACCCGAGGCATCTTATTCTGGTTGATTTTTACCCGTTAGTTACCAGCTTGTCCAGTAAATCCACTAGTTTGGGGATTTCAGGCGCACAGGTATTTGACCTCTGGAG
>CAZZDZ010000010.1:1778-13795 GCA_964652675.1 uncultured Pirellulaceae bacterium | reverse complement strand
TTGCCTATACAAACCAATCCTAGCGAGAGTCCACTTTTGTCCTCCCAGCCACATACCACTGCAGATCTGCAATGAACGAGTATATCGAAGCAATTGTTCTTGGCGTTGTCCAAGGGCTGACCGAATTCTTGCCGGTCAGCAGCAGCGGTCACCTCGAGATCGGGAAATTTGTGCTCGATGATGACGCGGTTGGTAAAGAGTCGATCATGATGACCGTCGTGTTGCATTTCGCAACCGCGCTGAGCACCGTTGTTATCTTTCGCCAAGAAGTGATGGAGATCCTGCGCGGGTTGTTCCAATTCAAATACAACGAACAAACCTCGTTTGCGCTGAAGATTATCGTGTCGATGTTTCCAGCTGCGTTCGTCGGGATCGTTTTCGATGAACAGATCGAAGCTCTGTTTAGCAACAACATGCTGCTAGTGGGCGCCATGTTACTATTGACCGGTGTGCTGTTGCTCATGGCCGATCGAGCAAAGAAGACCGAAAAGTCCGTGGGCTTTTTGGATGCAATCATTGTTGGGGTTTCTCAAGCGATCGCAATTCTGCCCGGTATATCACGATCGGGCGCGACAATATCGACATGTGTGCTGTTGGGAATTGACCGCAGCAAAGCCGCTCGGTTTTCGTTTCTGATGGTCGTACCACTGATCTTTGGCAAGATCGCCAAGGATTTATTGGATGGTGAATTTGAAGCATTAAGCAGCAGCCAAGCCCTGCCGTTGGTGATCGGATTCGTCGCTGCGTTCGTGACCGGTTTGTTCGCTTGCACGTGGATGATCCGTCTAGTCAAAGCAGCCGAATTGAAGTGGTTCAGTTGGTATTGTTTTGCAGTCGCAGCACTGGCCATCGCTGCGGGGCTATACCCAGCTTAACGCCTCAATATCCGGGCTAACGCCTCTTGCGGCTCGAATCAGAATGGGCCGTGATTCGCTGCGTCCCCTTCCGAAAATCCGTCTTCTCGTCGAAAATAGTTCCTTGTTTACATTCGATGCCGGCAAGCACTGCAAAAGGATGCGCCGATGAAATATGTGATCGTTATTCCAGATGGCTGCGCCGACGAACCCATGGATTCCCTTGGGGGCAAAACGCCGCTTCAGGCTGCCAATTTGCCAAACATCGATGCGCTCGCGAAAAGCGGATCTTTAGCTTTGGCAAACAACACGCCCGCACATCTACCCGCTGGCAGCGAAGTCGCGAATTTGTGTTTGTTTGGCTATGACCCGGATGTGTATTTTACCGGACGCGCTCCCTTAGAAGCAGCCGCGCAGGGCATCACGCTTGGCCCTCACGATTTCGCAGTACGCTGCAACTTGGTCACGGTCAAAGACCAAATCATGGTCGACTTTACGGCCGATCACATCAGCACCGCCGAGTCAACGGCGTTGCTGAAATCGGCTCAACAAGAATTACTCGGCGACGGATCACGTTTTGAATTTGTGCCAGGCGTCAGCTATCGAAATTTGCTGATCTATCGTGGCGACGAAAACACACCCGCACCATTCAGCAAAGAGACGCGCACTAGCGCGCCGCACGACATCACTGACTTGCCCGTCGTCGATGACTTTCCTCGTGGACCGGGCAGCGACACACTGACCGATTTCATGAACAGGTCGGCCGATTTGTTCGCTTCGCACGAGGTCAACGCAAAACGCGAATCCGCCGGAAAAGGAATCGCCACAAACCTCTGGCTCTGGGGACTCGGTGGCGCCCCGGCCATGCCCACGTTCGAGGAACGGTTTGGTGTTCGCGGCGTCATGATTACCGCAGTCGATTTGTTGCGTGGAATCGCTGCTTTGGCTGGATGGCCACGAATCGAAGTCGACGGGGCTACCGGATACTTGGACACCAATTACGCAGGCAAAGGCGCCCAGGCGGTAAAAGCACTCGATCAGTACGACGTCGTTTGTGTTCATATCGAAGCGCCCGATGAGGCGTCGCATGAAGGACGCGAGGATGCCAAGATCGAAGCGATGCAACAGATCGACACGCACATTGTCGCGCCCCTGGTCGACGCTCTGCAAAAGCACGGTGAACATCGAATTCTAATCACGCCAGATCACCCGACGTTTTGCAGTACAAAAAAACACACTCATGGAATGGTGCCTTTGGTCATGTCTGGTACGGGGATCGATGCAGACGACCAATCTTGCTACGACGAAATCGCTGCCGCCGCGAGCGGAAAGCAATTTGAAAAGGGCTGGGATCTGATGGACGCTTTCATCGAACGTTCCTAGTCATAACCATCACCTTCGTCGCCCACTGATAACTTCCGTTTCACATTCTTTCGCTTCCTATTACTCATGTCATTGATTGTCCAAAAATTCGGCGGAACCAGTGTTGCCGACGTCGATAAAATTCGCGCCGCTGCCCGTAAAGCCATTCGAGCCCAGCGGCAGGGAAACAAAGTCGTCATGGTCGTCAGCGCGATGGGAAAAAACACCGATCGCTTGCTAGAGCTGGCAAACGATGTCAGCGATAACCCGCCAGCACGCGAAATGGACATGCTGCTGAGCACGGGCGAACAAGTGAGCGTTGCTCTGGTTGCGATGGCAATCAATTCGCTTGGCAGTAAAGCGGTCAGCCTGACCGGTGGCCAAATTGGGATGCATACCGACAGCAGCTTTTCCAAAGCTCGCATCCAGTCGATTTCGACAGCACGGATTGAAAAACTACTCGATGGCGGAAACATCGTCGTGGCCGCCGGTTTTCAAGGCATCGACGAAGAAATGAATATCACCACGCTTGGTCGTGGCGGTAGTGACACAACCGCGGTCGCGCTGGCCGCCGTTTTAAAGGCGGACGCGTGTGAGATTTATACTGACGTGGATGGTGTTTACACGACCGACCCACGATTGCTGCCCGAAGCGCGACGCGTGGACGTGATCAGCTACGACGAAATGCTGGAGCTGGCAAGTTTGGGTTCCGGCGTGATGCACAATCGCAGCATCGAGTTTGCAAAGAAGTTTGGTGTGCCGATCCACGTACGCAGTAGTTTTTCGGACACCGAAGGCACGATGATTGTGACGGAGTCCGAGTCCAAAACGGCGCCCGTCAGCGGTGCCGCGATGACACCCGACGAAGCACGCGTGACCGTATTGGGAGTGCTGGATGAACCCGGGAAAAGTCGTGAGATTTTTGCAGCCATCGCCGAACGTAAAATCGCCGTCGATATGGTTGTGCAAAATGTCGGAACAGACGGACGCGCGGATATTTCGTTTACCGTCCCCAAAGACGAATTGGCGGAAACACTCGCGGCGATCGAGTCGATTTCGGAACGAGTCGGTGCGCAAGGCGTGACGCATGACGACAACGTTTCAAAGGTCTCTGTCGTTGGTTCCAACATGGCGAACCAAACCGGTGTCGCTTCGGATATGTTTCGCGCCCTAGCCGATGCGGGCGTCAACATTCAAATGATCACGACCAGCGAAATCAAAATTTCTGCGTTGGTTTCGCGTGATCAGTCCGCCGAAGCGTTGCGTGCTGTGCACCAAGCTTTCTCGTTGCACCAACGACCCGCAGACGCAAAATCTTGGACCGAAATCAAGGCGGGCCGAGAGAGCAGCGATGATGTTGCGATGATGGTACGACGCTTGAGAGACGATGCTTTGGAAGCGTTAACGTTGACGGGGATTTCTGTCACCGAAGGCCAGGCGAGGGTGACGCTGTTCGGCGTGCCTGACAGTCCTGGCATCGCCGCGGACATGTTTGAAACGATCGGAAAAGCTGGCATCAACGTCGACATGATCGTTCAAGGCTACGATGGCGAAGACGGATCGACCAGCGTCAGTTTTACAGTCGACGAAGCGTCATTGGATGATAGTCTTGTTGTTGCAAAAAAAATCATGGCACAGCATGGCATGCGCGATGCCCAGGGTGGCGGCGAGATCGCAAAAGTCACAGTCAGTGGGATTGGTTTGCGATCACACACACACGTCGCGACGCTGTTGTTCGAGGAGTTAGCCAATTCGGCAATCAACGTCGAAATGATCGGCACCAGCGAACTTCAAGTCAGCGCCGTGATCAACGCAAAACACGCGACGGCAGCCAAAACGGGACTCGAGAAAGTATTCGCCGCTTCATTAAACGACGACACTCGCAGCGGGGATGAGCGCCGAAACGGCCAGGGCGACCGCCGTGCAAGTGACCGACGAGACGGCTAGTGGCGAAATCACTGGTGGTGACAAAGTGAGAGTCGTGCCTGTTAGGCGAACGACGAAAAGTTAGTGACTACGTAACGGAAGCCCTCAAGACTTTCGATGCAGGTAGATTTTCATCTGCCGCTCGCCTTACTCGCCAAAAGTCAGATGCTCAAGTTCTTTAAAGGTTGGCGCCTCTCTTAACAAGGCAACCAGCTTGTCGACGTCGCCCCGCTCTTGCCGCCACTGAAGGTAGGCCTTCTGGCTCTCGACGGATTCCCACACTTCGTGGATATAAAACGTTTTGTCAGCCGGGTCGGCTGAACAAGAAATCAATTCGGCGCCCTCAAATTTGGCTGTATCGGGAAGTATGGCTGTCAGAGTCGCATGTAACTGGTCATACGTCTCGTCTTTGGCTTTGAATGTAACTGCGAATACGACGGACATTTTACTTCTCCAATAGGAATGCTGAGTTTCCCCAATCATATCTGCTGGAGTTTGTCTGCAGAATCCCAGATATCGCCATAGGCCACTTCGCTGCATTCCTGGGTTGCTTTATCGTGCTGCTATACTGGGCTTCTCAGCTATATTGGGCTTCTCAGCTTCGCACTGCTCTTTGGCGATCACCGAGATCATGGAAACCGGTCATGAAGAACCTTCTTGCCGCCGCCCTACTGCTTGTACCCGTCGTCGCATTCGCCGATGACGTGCCTGATTCGTTAAAGCGTGTTTCGCATTGGACGTTTGATGAATTGCCTAAAGGTAAAATCAAAGGCACGATTGTCGTTACCGGTTCTGATTTGGTGTCGCCAATGTTTCCTGATTTTGCAAAACAGAACTCGGCACTGTCGATAAAATCTCGTTCGTACTTAAAGCTCGACGACAGCACCGATGGTAAGTTTGACTTTAACAACGGCGACGCGATCACCGCCGAAGCTTGGGTGAATTTGAATTCACTTTCACAGCAGGCTTACATCATCAGCAAAGGGCGCACCGAAACGTCAGGGCCAAAAAGCATCGATCAAAACTGGGCGTTTCGAATTCGCAATTTGAAAGGTCAAGGCTGTGTGAACTTTCTTTTCCGCAGTCAGAAAGACGATTCGAATTCGGGTGACTGGCATCGCTGGACCACGAACAGTGGTTTTGTAGTCGGTGATGGATGGCACCACGTCGCGGTGTCGTACAAGTTCGGGAAACCCGACAGTATTCGCGGTTTCATCGACGGCAAACAAATCAAAGGCAAATGGGATATGGGCGGCCCAACAAAACGTCCCCCAGAATCAACCCGTTCACCGGTTTGGATTGGATCGGCGATGGCCGGAAACGCAGGCAACTCGTTCGACGGCCAAATGGACAACTTGGCTGTCTATCGCAGCATCGTCCCGCCAGCAATTTTAAAGAAACGCTATCGGCACAAACCGACCCCAATCGTCAGGCCTCCAAAGTCAAACTTAAAAGTGGTCAACGAACTTTACGGGCCCGTCGGCAGCATATCGGCGATCCCGACCAATTTGACCGCACCCAGGATGACTTGGGATCAAAAGACACTCGCGTTCACTAGGCTCCCCAGCAACTACGATTCGTGGGGAGTTCGCGACGACTGGACCCAAGACGGTACTGCGCAAGCAATGCTTGTTCGGTCCTGGGCAGATCTGAAACTGGAGCCGGGAGACTATCGGTTCCTAATTCGCTCTCGTGGCTATTCACAGCTTTACGTGGACGGCAAAAAGATCGCTTCGACTCCTAAACAACAAAATCGAAGCGGCGCACATCATGTCGTCGATCCATTGCCGGAGGTTCCCATTCGAACAATGCGGCCAGCGTTTATGAGTGACCATGAACGTATCATTGAATTCCAAAGCGATGGGGCTACTCACGAATTACGTTTCGAAGTGATCGTGGGTGGCCCCAAGTATCGACTTGAATTCGGTGAAACCTGTGTTGCCATCGCTCGGCGTGACCAAATGTTTCGACTGATTTCGGACATCGATGATTACACACTCAGCGATGACGGTTGGGAACGTTTTGCCAAAGACCAAAATCTCGCTTTGGCCAAATTGGATACCGCCAACCGCCGATCCAAATCCGCATCACAGGACAAGTACTGGCAGCGACGCCACGCATACGCCAAGCAAAATCTAAAATCTGGCGCACAGACTGAATCGATCGATGCGATCATCGCAAACCGAATCGCGGAAGAGAACCAAGTCCGCGAAAACGCAAAAACGATGACGTCTAAGGATACGTTTTTCCACGACCACATCCAACCAATACTGCAAACAAATTGCGTACGATGTCACGGTGAGAAACGAAAGGGAGACCTATCGGTACTTGATCGCGAAAGCTTACTGCGTGGCGGTGAATCGGGTGAGGCGGCAATTGTCCCCGGAAAACCCGACGACAGCTATCTGTTACAGCTGGTTTCTGCTGATCCAGACGAATACCGCATGCCGCCCCAAGGCGACGGGCTCAGTGAATCCCAAGTCCAAACGCTCCGAAAATGGATCTCGCGCGGCGCGGCGATTCCCGAATTGCCCAAGCCATCGATAAAAGCGACCGCGCAAATCGATGATTATGCGTTTTTGCGCCGCGTTTACATCGACACAGTCGGTGTGCCGCCCACGATCGACGAAGCAAACGTGTTTCTGAACGATTCTTCGGGAGATCGCAAGGAACTGCTGGTAGATCGATTACTGAACGATCCACGGTGGGCAGACAATTGGGTTGGGTATTGGCAAGACGCTTTGGCCGAAAACCCAAACTTACTAAAACCGACGCTCAACAACACGGGCCCGTTCCGATACTGGATCTATGAATCGCTTGCCGACAACAAACCGATTGACCGGTTTGCGACGGAACTGATTCAAATGCGAGGTAGCAAGTGGTATGGCGGCGCAGGCGGTTTTTCGATTGCGTCACAAAACGATTCGCCCATGGCCGCCAAAGCCCACGTGATCGGGACCGCATTCATGGGCGTCGAAATGAAGTGCGCACGTTGTCACGATGCCCCGTACCACTCGTGGAAACAGAGCGACCTTTTTCAACTTGCCGCAATGCTAGAACGCAAATCAATCAAGTTGCCAAAAACCAGCACAGTGCCTGCGGCGTTCTTTGACAAGCAAGAGCGTGAATCACTGATCAAAGTCACCTTGAAACCCGGCGAAACCGTTCACGGAGATTGGCCGTTCGCAAGTTTCGCACCCGATGTTCAACCCTCGATCATAAATTCAAAAGATGATTCGCGAGAATTATTGGCCGCTCAGGTCACCGCATCGCGTCGGTTCGCCGAAGTGATCGCAAATCGACTTTGGAAACGTTTGATCGGTGTTGGTATCGTCGAACCCGTCGATGACTGGGAAGGCAACCCGCCCAGCGATCCGCGTCTATTGGCAAGACTTGCCGATGAACTAATCGAATCGGATTACGATTTGAAATCATTGGCGAAGATGATTCTGATCAGTGACGTGTACCAACGAAAACCGGTAGCCAAAGATTCAGACAGTCGATTCTTTGCTGGCCCTCAACGCCGGCGAATGACCGCAGAGCAGATTGTTGATACCGCGTTCAGTGTCGTTGGGATGACGATGGATACGGAACAGCTAACGTTAGATCTAGAAGGCACTTTGCCTGCTGATAAATTCCTGAATTTCGGTTTTCCGCAACGTTCGTGGGAGTTTACAACGCTTGCCAACGAACGTGATCGACCAAGTCTGGCGCTACCGAAAGTTCAAGCGATCACCGACGTCCTAACCGCATTCGGTTGGCGAAACTCTCGACCGGAACCCACCAGCGCACGAGAAGAAGCCCCGAACTTGGTTCAGCCTGGCACACTAGCAAACGGAACACTGGGGGTTTGGTTGACCCGCCTGAGTGACCAAAGTGGGCTAACGGACGTGATGTGCAAACAGCAACCTGTCGAACAGCTAGTCGACGAGTTGTTTTTAAGAATGTTGACGCGTCGACCAAACGAAACCGAACAGAAACGTTTCGTGGCGTTATTGAGCGATGGGTACGCTGACCGTCTATCAAAGTCGGCGTTGTCGGAGTTAACTCCGATTGCGAAACGATTTCGATATGTATCGTGGTCAAACCATCTGAACACCGAAGCAAACGTGATCAAAGTCGAAATGCAAGAATTGGCACGCAAAGGCCCAGAGCGAACCTATCGACTGAAATCAAAATGGAGAGAGAAAGCAGAAGACGCGATTTGGGCGTTGCTAAACAGTCCCGAATCAATATTGGTTCCCTGATAGATTCTTGCCCCCGTGTTCGTTGGTCTTTTTTGCGCAACGCGACCGCCATCCACAAAATACGATTCATCATGTTTCGATTCCTTGCCAATACGCAGGCCGTTTGCCGGAAACTCCCAAGTCATTTGCAACACAGAACATCTACACTCGTTGTGGTTGCAGTTATCAACCTGTTAACGCAAACCTTGGCTATTCCCGTCGTAAAAGCGGAATCAACCACCCGACCCAACATCGTTTTCATCCTGGCCGATGACCTTGGTTATGGTGACGTAAAATGCTTTGGCCGCGACCGATGCCAGATTGATACGCCGCATTTTGATCGCTTGGCAACAGAAGGCATGCGATTTACCGACGCGCATGCCAATGCATCAGTTTGTGTTCCGACACGGGTCGCCATCATGACGGGGCAGTATCCGTGGCGATTGCCCAAAGTAGACCGCAGTGGTAAGTGGGGCTTTCTAGGACCACAGTTCCCAGCGACGCAACACACATTGGGCAAGATGATGAAATCGGCCGGATACCAAACCGGTTACGTTGGCAAATGGCACTTGGGCACAACCATGCAAACCACCGACGGAAAAGTTCAAGGCCCTAGCAACGTTGACTACACCAAGCCTCTGATCGTCGGCCCAAAAGATCACGGTTTCAACGATAGTTTCATCCTACCGGGTTCGCTGGATATGTTCCCGTACGCTTTCGTTCGCAATCACCACTGGGTCGGCAACGTTGCTGCGCAAAAAGGCTGGAGTGCTTTCAATCGCGTTGGACCAGCGGCCGAGGATTTCGAAGACACCAAAGTATTGAGTACGTTTAGCAGCGAAGCCGAACGATTCATTGCCGACGCCGCCGAAGGTTCACGCAACGGCAATCCGTTCTTCTTATTCTTCGCCCTAACATCGCCGCACACACCGACATCACCCAGCAAAGATTTTCAGGGCAAAAGCAAACTTGGTCTATACGGCGATTTTGTAATGGAGACCGACCATTGCGTCGGTCGCGTCCTAAATGCCTTGGACAAACATTCGTTAACAGAAAACACACTGGTGATCGCGACATCCGATCACGGGCCCGCTGCCTACGCAGGCCGAATTGCGGAGGCTACGCGGGGGCAGTTGCGACACTTGGAAAAAGACGGTCATTACAGCGGTGGCCCCTATCGAGGCTACAAGTTCAGCGTCTACGAAGGCGGTTTGCGAGTGCCGTTTGTTGCTCGTTGGCCTGGAACAGTCAATGAGAAAACGACTTGTGACCAACTGGTTGGATTACCAGACATGATGGCGACGTTTGCCGAAGTCGCGGGCGTGGAACTTGAGAACGATCAGGCGGCCGATTCGTTCAGCATTGTGCCGCTACTGAAACAGCCAGACAGCAGTGGTGCACGGCAAACGATGATTTTGGAAGGAACGCGGGCGATGGCGTTTCGAATCGGCAAAGACAAACTGGCATTCTGCCCTGGCAGTGGTTGCGTAGGACACCACGGCAACAGTCCCCAAACAGCGAAAGCGTGGTCAAAGGCTGTGAATCAATACGGCAAGAAACCAAAGAACCATCAAGAACTGGTGCGGGCTCCATTTGTTCAGCTTTTTTCGTTGGGAAGCGATCCCCACGAAGACAACAATTTGGCAGCAAGCGAGGGCGAAAAAATAAAAGCGATGTACGCCGCGTTAAAGCTGCAAATTGCGTCCGGACGAACTCGGCCCGGAACGCCAACGGCTTCGGCCGGAAAAGACATCAAAATCATGCGTCCACCTCCGTTTGTTTGGGACGGGCCAGAAAAAGCAGACCCGGCAGTCAGCATCAAACAAACCGATGACGCGATCACCGCGACTTACAATGACAAAATCATGCTGCGTTACAACATCGCGATCCAAAAAGCGCCCGAAGGAATCAGCCAAGGTTTTCAACGCAGCGGATACATTCATCCCATCAATACGCCAAGCGGGCTGCCTGTCACAGGTGACTTTCCAAAAGACCATCCTCATCAGCACGCGTTGTTTAATGCTTGGACCGACACAACATTTGAAAACCGAAAAGTCGATTTCTGGAACCAAAAGAAAAAGTTAGGACGCGTCTCCCACCAGAAAGTCGTTGACGTTGGCCAAGATCATTTTACGATTTCTCTTGCTCACGAAGACCTAACCGGCCCCAACGGTCCAAAGACCGTGCTGGAAGAGACTTGGACGGTCAAGTTACGCGGCCAACACGACAACTCATATGTGTTCGACATCACGTCCGTTCAAACTTGCGTTGCCGACACAGCGCTAAAGATCAACCAATATCACTACGGGGGAATGGGTATCCGTGGTAACAACCAGTGGCACAATGAATCCAGCGCGATTGCCTTGAAGAAATACCAACAGTCGCTCAAGAAAAAGGATGCGAAATTGGAATTTCCATCGCTCCAAACTGTGCGGCATCGATTCAAAACGAGCGAAGGAAAACAGCGATTTGAAGGGAATCATTCGCGACCAAATTGGGTTGACCTGTCAGGATTGATTGACGAAAAGATCGCTGGCGTGACGGTCATGGGGCATCCAAGCAATTTTCGTTTTCCGCAAAACGTTCGGCTGCATCCAAGCAAACCGTATTTTTGTTTTGCTCCCATGGTCATCGGTGACTTCGAGATTAAACCGGGCGAAAAATACGAATCGCGATTTCGCTATATTGTTCACGATGGCGATGTACCCAGTAAAACGATCCAGAAAACCTGGCAAGACTTTCGTATTAGGTAGTTCCCCAAGCCAGCACCAAGACTTGAAGGTTTACCAATACCCGCCCGACTGATAGGCAACCGCTTGGCTGGGGCTGAACCAGATCGAATATCCGGCACCGTTACCAGCGACGGGCCCCTGGTACTCGATCACGTCGTCGAAAAATTGCCACTTCAATCCGCCGAACTCTCGCTCGAGCATTTTGACATCCACTGGTTGGCCTGAATTGTTCTCATCGCGGTCCGACACCGATTCTTTGCCGTAAAACGCCCACTGTTCATCTAGGTGTTCGTCCAGTTCTTTTTGCGAAATGGTAAAGTTCGCACGAAAACCATTGCGCTGTTGATCTACCGTGATCGCTTTGGCGCTGACCGGCAACCAATGCCGAACGCGCTTGTCGCTGACATCGGTCGCCGTTTCATATTCAAAAACACCAAACCGGTACCGATCCAGTACCTTCATGATTCCCGTGCAAGAAGGAATAAACGCGACGCTACCGACGATTAGGGTAATCACAAACGTCTTACCAAGTTTCCATTTCTGCTTTGTTGCCAACGCCAATGCCAGCACCAAAACCCCCACCAAAATTCCGAGGGTGATTTGTAACGGTAGGACGACGGGCCAGAACATTTCGATACCTTTTTGGTTGCTACGAACCATCTTTCTATCAATTGTTGTCGCGTCTATCCACCGCAGCATCCGATGTGGTCATCGCGTCGATTGTCTCTTGTCGCAAGTACTTACCAATCCAAGCAGCTAGAACTACCAAGCAACTAGAACTTCAGTGCGCTACCGTTTGTCGCATCGTTTCCGTCCAAACCAAACAGTGCCAAAAACAGCCAGCCAGGACCATCGGCCGCATCGCAGCGGTCACCGCCAATTCGACTACGGAACATACTCGAATCTCGATCAAACAG
>CAZZDZ010000010.1:0-1678 GCA_964652675.1 uncultured Pirellulaceae bacterium | reverse complement strand
GGCTGATCCCAATACAGATGTGACCCAGCGACATATCCTTTCAAGTCAGATTGGTTTACCCAGGTCGCCAATTCATTCGATGCAACATCAATTGACGACACCCATGCTCCTGAGCGTGTTCGACCATAGCGATCCAACGAATAATTGATCAAGCGATCAAAATGGGATTCGACCGCATCAAAATATTCGATCTTTTTCGCCACCGTGTTTTGTACCGACGCGGCCATTTCCCCATTTGGCAGTGGGACTGGGGTCGGCGCGTCCTGGCCAATTACGTGTATCCGACATGTGAGCACCAAGAGTATGCAAAGGAATGTTCGTATCACGTTACCAGTCGGGAAAATTGCGGAATCAAACATAGCAAGCCGAAGCATGGGCCACCCAAAGCAAGTCAGTTTTAAGTCTAGGTCATCTCGGCAACCCGCGGCAGCAACAATGAGAAAACCAGCAACGACATATTGTAGCCTGAGGTCGCGCAGCGGACCCGTTAGTTGGCCATGATCAAAAGTCCGTAGCAGAAGTCGTCAAGACTTTCGGCGATTCAAAATGGCAGGCCATTTACAGGAAACCTTTTACGGCAATATCTTAGCCACCACACCAGCATCACATCCGTGTCTATCCGTGTTCATCCGTGGCTCCAATTCAAACAAGATCTGTGAAGCGGAATCAATTCATCGTGCTGCTTATCGCAACACTCCTTGTTATTCGTTGCGAATTCCGGGACAAGCTGTCGCTGAGTTGGACAGCTGCGCTAATGCTATCGGCCCTTCTGGCATATTCCGTGTACGCCATATTTGGTTCGGCGAATGCCGCCCGACCTTGCGGTCGCGTTGAACTGCCTGATGACATTCGCAACTTCGCCGCGACAATTCAGGGTAAGTCTGCCAACGAAGTGCGCGGCATGATCGAGGCGGCGTACGGCCCTCCTGATCGTGATATTGGTTTCGGTTTGAGCATTGAACAGTGGGACGTCTCTGGTGGCGCGTTGACATTTCATCCACTGGCCGGGCCGAGCTTTGATGATGGGAAAACTGTCTTTCGACTGATGAAGACGACTAATCTCGTAATAGATTGTCTGTTTGGCAGCTACGAAATGACGACATTGCCCGATTTGGAAAACCATGCAAACCAATTTTGGATTGGCAACATTTCGATTTCCGACTCAAAATATAAATTCACAGATAGCAATTCAAATTTTGATCGTCGTGGTGATCAGAAATTCAACTTCTTCATCAACAACCCCGCTGGAAACGTCCGGGTGTATTTTCCAAAGGGCATCAATCTTGAAACAAAACTCGAGAGCTTATCGGATAACTGCGTCGTTGCCACCATCGAGTTTATTTCCACCGATGGTAAGTCACGCAGTAAATTCAACGTGCTATCCAATTCAAGTAAAATGCGACTCGCTTTTCAAGCCGACAACATTACGTTTGAAATGGACAAGGGTTGGTCAAGCTACTGGAAGTGACCTCCGTCATGCAAATTCGTTGGTCGATAAGAACGTTGATGTTGGTGGCGATAGCCGTTGCGCTGCTGTCAGCAAGTTTTATTCTTCGGAATAACCACTCGGGCATCGCAGGACCAAGGTAGCCGTCGATCTCCGAGCGACGTAGCCCGACCGAACAAGCATCCTACCGCTTTGATTCCAATCGTAATTAACGGTCCGACAATAGCATGA
>CAZZDZ010000009.1:30518-40942 GCA_964652675.1 uncultured Pirellulaceae bacterium | reverse complement strand
GAGTCCTTTGAAACTCTCTTCGTTGATAGCGTCACCGGCGATCTTTACATCACTGAGAACATTCTTGCCATTGTCTTCCAACATGCCGGCCTTGGAACCGTCGATGCCAATAATGGCAGGAAACATCAAGAATGTATTTTCCTTTGGAGCTTTCACGCGAGCGTATGTCTCAGGATTCTTTTCCTGGATGTACTGCGATGCGTAATAATCTTGCTTGTAACCGATACCAGGACCGCCCAGCAAACCGGCTGATGTCATCCCCGCAAATCCCATCAAAGCCATCGCAACGGTGGCACTTTGTGGGAATCGCTCCCCAACCACGCCCAGCATGGTTGGCCACAAGAATGTTTTGCCGAACGCGTAAATGGTCACAGCAAAGAATAGGAACGGCACACTGTTACCGATACTGATCAGGTACAGCCCCAACGCGCCGACGACAGCGCTGACCAGCAAGAGACCGAGCGACGAAATGCGGTGGACAATTGGGCCGGCAAAGAAACGTAAAGCCGTCATCAACAACGAGGCGTAGATAAACAGGACGGTACCGAGAGTGGCGCTCGCCAAGATATTGCCCGTGATTTTGTTAATCCAGCTGTCTGTCCCCAGTTCGACGTATCCAACACATGCATGAGCGATCAACAGGATGATAAAGAATGGCCCAATCAACTTGGCGAACATTCCGCCATATGAAATTGCACCTTCTTCGGCGGCAGTTTTTGGGAACGGTTCTTTCAAGCAGATGAACCCGTACATCAACACCGGAATCAGGAAGGTACCCATCAAGAGTTCCCAACTGACCATGTCTTTCGCAAAAACGATTAGTCCACCGATCACCAAACCGGCTGGCCAACCCGCGTGGAGAATATTCAAGTAGTGAGTTTTCTGCTCTGGATACAACGTTGCGGTGAGCGGATTGATCACGCCTTCGCAAATACCGTTGCCAATCGCAAAAATGAACATCGAAATATAGAGCAGCATGTAGACCGCATCTTTGCCCGACGAGTTAAACACCGGCGTAGCAGCGAACAACATGACTGCAGAAACGACGTGGCAAACCAAGGCCAAGATCATCAGCTTTTTGTAGCCGATCGTATCGATCAGAAAACCAGCGATCAGAATCACCAGACCAAAGCCAAGCAAACCACCGCCCGTGATCTGCCCTAGTTCGGTCATTGTGAAGCCGTACTTGTTGGACCAGATGCCTAGCAGACCGCCACGAACGGCGAAGCCGATTCCGGCAGCGATAAGGGTCAAGAACCCTGCGGTAAGGAGTTTCTTTCGGTTTTCCATAGGGGGGCCGGTTTCTGTTGGAAGTATGTTCTTGTGGGGGAATCCGAAATGCTGCCAAGGCGGAATGAATCCGTCAAGTTGATCAATTGCATTCTGGATAGAAGGAGAACCTAATTCCTCTGGCCAGCCGTTGCCACTGTTACCCCCGCTATAGTGTCGCTAGAACTCAAAATTTGCCCGTTCACATGCACTTTCGAGGGCAACTCACCCTTTTTACGGACCTGATTGATATGCGATTGCTGCTTTCCTTGACCCTTTTGCTGGGAGCTTTCTCTGCGATGAGCACTGCCGACGACGCCAAAAAACACGAACACACCGACCAATGCGCTCTGAACTTCAAAATGAAGACGATCGAGGGCAAAACGGTCGACTTGGAGGATTACGAAGGCAAGGTGGTCCTGATCGTCAACACCGCCAGCGAGTGCGGACTGACCGCTCACTACAAAGGACTGCAAGCGTTGTACAAGAAGTATGAGGACAAAGGTTTTGTCGTGCTGGGCTTTCCTTGCAACCAATTTGGCACCCAAGAACCGGGCACCGACAAAGAAATCGCCGAGTTCTGTAGTAGCAAGTTCAGCGTAACGTTCCCCATGTTCAGCAAGATCGATGTCAACGGCGATGATGCCGCTCCGATCTACAAACACCTGACCAGCGTGGACACCAAACCAGCCGGCAAAGGACCTGTGGGATGGAATTTCGCAAAGTTTCTGGTCGGGCGCGATGGCCAAGTCGCCGGTCGCTTCAAGCCTCCTACCGAGCCCACCGATGCCGAAATGGTCAAAGCGATCGAGGCTGAATTACAGAAGAAGGCAGAGTAAACGCGCGAACGTACGTCATCGCTCGTGAAAGCTGATAGCTTCGCGAGCGGCGGGCCCCGTTGCACTATGAGAAGATGTTTCGCACGGCTTTCGCAAAGAACCCCATCATGGTTAGCGATTTGATCGGGGCGACTGGCGAATAGGGTTTGATCAGTGGTGATGAATATTGATCGGGCCGCTTGCCTGGGGCGCGGATAATTGTCATCAAGTCTCCACTGTTCAACCAAGTCAGTTCGCAACAGTGGCAGTTGCTGATGACCACATTGCCCGCACCATAGTAGGGATGCGTGTCAAAGTCGCCCAAGCATGCGGGGCACTGACTGCGACGTTCCAGCTGCAGGGTGTCTATTTTCTGCGGGGCGTCGTCCAAGCCTCTGTAGCGGGCTCGCAGTTCGTGCGTTGCGATTTGAAACGACGCACTACGGATCAAGAATCCCAAGCAATCTTCGCAGTACCCAACTTCCCATCGATCGAAAAGATTGGCACGAACCAAATCCGTCAGGCAGTGCGGGCATGGTGAGTCCAAGCTGTGCCCGGACGATTCGATTGGCTCCAGGATCGATTGGGATTCGGGGCCGCTGTCAACAGAGTCAATCGGCTGCATCACAGTCGCTCGGAGTTTCAATTTTGGGAACGCGGTTTCGGGCGGGCCCAAGTGGCCCATTCAAACCTAGTCTGAAAAAATCGTCAGATTTGGCGGATGAAAGCGGTTTTTTCCAAGGGAGGTGGGTGAATGTGACTTTAGGTCGGGTCAAACGCTATAACGTGTAAAACTGTCCGCTTTGGGGGAAAAGAATCCGTGTCCGACTCTCCCGAACGAAGAGTAAACTTGGGCGGTTGGCCAAACGGGACCCCAAACCTTTCCATAGGTTGCCAGTTCCAAGTCCAGCCCCTAACCTTTTCCGTTTGCGCGGCGACCCATCTGCCGCGATTTTTATTGTCTGACAGTTCGGAGTTGGTTGGTGTCGGGAACTTGCGTAATCGGTTTGCAGTGGGGAGACGAAGCAAAAGGAAAGCTCGTTGACTTGCTGGCCCCCCAATTCGACATGGTCGTCCGCTACCAAGGCGGTGCGAACGCGGGACACACCGTGGTCGCTGGCGATGAAACTTACAAATTGCACCACATCCCCAGCGGGATTCTGCACAAGCATGTTCAGAATTTCATCACGCCCGGTGTGGTCATCAATCCAACGACAATGTTGGACGAGATCGATGGCTTGGCCAAACGCGGCGTGAACTGTGCCGACAACATGCGGATCAGCGAACGCGCCCACTTGGTGATGCCTTGGCACATCGCCGAAGACAAACGAATCAACGCCACCAAAGTTCGCGGCGAATCGATCGGCACCACCAACCGCGGCATCGGACCGTGTTATCGCGACAAAGTCGGTCGTACGCACGCGATTCGCATGATCGACTTGTTGCAGTCGCATCGCGACGAACGAATCAAAACGGTCGCCGAGCAGAAAATCGAAATGCTCAAAGCAATGGGCGCCAGCGACGAAGAACTACAGCCCATCCAAAGCGATGTTGTCGTGCCGATGGCTGCGAAGTGGGCCGATCGACTGAAGGACATGATCGCCGACACGACGGATACTTTGTTGGACGCGTGCCACGATGGCAAGAAATTGTTGTTCGAAGGAGCCCAAGGGGCTTTGCTGGACATCGACCACGGTACGTATCCGTTTGTCACCAGCAGCAATTCCAGCGGCGTTGGCATCTGTGCCGGATCGGGCATTCCCCCACGCTGGATCACCAATGTCTTGGGCGTTTGCAAAGCCTACAGCACTCGTGTTGGCGGCGGCCCGTTTGTGACCGAACTGGACAATCCGATCGGCGAAAAGATCCGCGAACTTGGCAACGAATTTGGTACGACCACGGGTCGACCACGTCGTTGTGGTTGGTTTGATGCGGTGGCCGTTCGCTACACCGCGCGGCTGAGCGGCGTGACGCGATTGTCGTTGATGATGATGGACGTCCTGGCTCACTTGGACGAATTGAATGTTTGTGTTGCGTACGAATTGGATGGAGAACGCATCGAGCGATTCCCTAGCCACGCCGATGAACTTCGTCGTTGCAAACCGATTTACGAAACGATCCCAGGTTGGAAACAACCGGTCGACGACGTGCGTAGCGTAGAAGAGTTCCCAGCCGGCGCGTTGGCTTACGTAAAACGCATCGAAGAATTGGTGGGGATTCCAGTGGGAGTGTTGTCGGTCGGTCCCGATCGCGCCCAAACGATTTTTACGGAGCAGGCTGCAGAGTTGCAGCTCGAAGCGATTTAGGTTCGTTGTCTCGCGACGATCGTCGCAGAAGTGCATAACCAATCTGCATGACAAAATCAGCTACTCCCACCGAAATGCTCTCAGACGTCCCGCCCGAGGACCGTCCTGAACACATTGCGATCATCATGGATGGCAATGGACGTTGGGCGCAAGCGCGTGGCATGCCGCGAATCGAAGGACACCGTCGCGGCGTCGAAACGGTTCGCATGGTCAGCGAAACGTGCACCGAATTAGGAATCGAAGCGGTCACGCTGTATTGTCTGTCGAGCGAAAATTGGAAACGCCCCCAGGCAGAGCTGGATTTTTTGATGCAGCTGCTGGAGCAGTATCTGATCGAAGAACGCAAGACGATCATGGATCAAGGGCTACGGTTGCGGGTGATCGGTCGGCGAGATCGGTTGCCCGAAAACGTGATCAAGGAAATGGACAAGACGCTGGAAATGTCTGCGGGCAACCCGGGAACGCAGCTTGTTTTGGCAATCGACTACGGCGGTCGCGACGAGATCACCCAAGCAGTGCGTGACATTTCGCGAGACGTGGCGGCGGGAAAAATCAAAGAAGAAGAAATCACCGAAGAGTTGGTCAACAGCAGGCTCTATACAGCGGAGCTGCCAGAAGTCGACTTGATGATTCGCACGGGCGGCGATTTGCGAGTCAGCAATTTTTTGCTTTGGCAATTGAGTTACGCCGAACTGTGGGTGACAGAAAAGTGCTGGCCCGAATTTGCGTGTGATGAATTCGTCGGAGCGATCAGGGAGTTTGCGTCCAGGCAACGAAGGTTCGGCGGACTAAACGTGAATGAGTGACTGTGGCCGATCACTCCGTGGTCGGATTTGTTTTCCCATCCGACCACGGAGCGTTCGGTGCTGTTTTTCCGACCGCGGAGCGTTCGGCCACGATAGGAAATTGATGTGCTGAAAGACCGACTGAAAACATCCGCTGTATTGATCAGCATCATCGTTGCGCTGATCTATCTGGACATGCACTTTTCGTTGCCGGGTGCGGAAGGTCTTTGGCTGGTCCCGTTGCTATTGTTTTTTGCGTTGGGGACTGCTTCGGATATTTCTAACTTACTTGCGGGAAGCGGTCGGCCGATTCGTCGTGGTAGTACGCTAGTTGCTACGGCGATGGTGACTCTGTCGGCTTGCATTCCGCTGATGTGGGGATTAGCAGCAGCGACTTATCCGGTCGGTTGTCCCGTCGGTCGACTTGGTTGGATCGTGATCGCGGCGGTGGGCGGTATGTTCTGGATCTTGCTGAGCGAGATGCGGACGTATGGATTACCGCTTGTTGAATCCGGTTTGACATCGAAATCGGATTCAACGTCTAGTTCTAAAAATTCTGGCACAATTGAGAGAACTTGTGCGGGAGTGTTCGTGTCGCTTTATGTCGGACTGCCAATGGCATTGCTGGTGGCGCTGCGATCGATGAACACGTCGACTCACAGTGGCAACTGGGGACTTGCGGCACTCCTTACGATGATCGCCGTCACCAAGAGCACAGATGCGGGAGCTTATTTCTCTGGCAAGGCTCTGGGGCGGAACAAATTGATCCCACGATTGAGCCCCGGGAAGACCCGCGAGGGGGCGATCGGCGGGATCGTAACTGCCACAATCGTTGCATTCCTCTGTCTGAATTGGCTTTTTCCATGGATCGCTGGACCCATCTCTAAGGGCGCCCCCGCGCCTTCTATCGCTTTTTTCGCCAACCCCTTTGTGGGGGCATTGGTGCTTGGTCCGACCCTGGCTGTGTCCGGGATGATCGGCGATTTAGCGGAATCCCTCGTCAAACGCGACACACAAGCCAAGGACAGCGGCAATTGGCTGCCCGGCCTGGGAGGTGTCTGGGACGTAACGGATTCCCTGATTGCCGCGATTATGCCAGCATTTTTGTGCTTTGCGGCCGGTGTTGGCGGGTGATTACAACAAAGCAGCGGGTCCCCCTTATCACTGTGGGCGATGTATATCCCCTGCGGAAACGTTTAGAATTCACAAGTCAGCTTTTTTGACACTCATAGGCTACTGAATGACTGAAGCCACACTGTCGATCACCAACCCCGACGAAATCCTGAACCTGTTCGGGCCTCGCGATCAGCACCTTCGCAAACTGCGCAAACTATTCGACGTAACCATCACGCAACGAGACGGCAGAGTCCGTATCTCGGGCGAAGAAGATGGTGTCCACGCTGCTACGCGCACGCTGGAAAAGCTGCGTCACATCTCCCGTAAAAAGGGAGGCCTGAGCGTCGAAGACATCCAGAAAGCGGCCACCGAAGAAGGCGCCGTGATCCAAGGCGCTGCGCCGCAGACTTCTGGCGAAGACATCGATATCCAACACGCCGGTCGTCGCATCAAACCGCGTACGCCCGGACAAGCCCGATATGTCGAAGCAATCCGTCAGTTCGATCTGACGTTTGCAACCGGCCCAGCTGGTTGCGGCAAGACCTATCTTGCTGTCGCAACGGCCGTCGAAGCTTTAAAGGCCGGACACGTTCGCAAAATCGTTTTGGTTCGACCAGCCGTCGAAGCAGGCGAGAGCCTTGGGTTCTTGCCCGGTGACTTGCGTGCGAAATTGAATCCTTACTTGCGACCGTTGATGGACGCATTGGGTGAAATGGTTGACTACGACCAAGCACGTCAGTTCATGGAACAGGACGTGATCGAAGTCATCCCGTTGGCCTACATGCGTGGACGTACACTGAACGATGCGTTCATCATTTTGGACGAAGCGCAGAATACCACGATCGCCCAGATGAAGATGTTTTTGACTCGGATGGGCGAGCGTAGCAAAATGGTTGTCAGCGGCGACGCGACGCAACAAGACTTGCCGCGCGGCGTCACGAGTGGCTTGAAGGATGCCGTTTGGCGTCTAGGAAAGATCGACGCGATCGGAACGGTTCGCCTGCAAGCGGCGGACATCGTGCGCCATAAATTGGTTCAGCGAATTGTCGAAGCTTACGAGGAAACGGACTCGAATGACTCCAGCGGGGACCCCAAGGAACAAGGCTAGCCTGTGACAGGCTAGAGGCATTTGTTAGTCCGCTAACGAATCTCTTGATCCGCCACGATGAGTGGAGCCAGCAAGAAAAGAGCCAGCCAAGAACGAATCGAGTCTCTAGGGATTCCTAAGCCTCGGTTTGTTCAATGGTGGCAACGTAGCGACAAAGCCGACTGGGCCATCCGAGTCAGCATGGCGTTGGTCGCTGCGCTGGCGCTGTTGGGTCTATGCCAAACCTGGTTGCCGACGTTCGCGTTTCGCACAGGGATGATCCCCAATCGCGATGTGATCACACGCGTCGACTTTGACGACGAAGACACGCGGGCCACGGACGCTGCCAAGCTTCAAAAACGCCGCAACGTTCTGGCCAGATACCAAAACACGCCTCAACCGCTGGAACAATTGCGGGCCGCGCTGAAAAGCGAACTGGTGTTGGTGATGGCGGCTGGGTCTTTCGACGAATTGCTTCAAAACGAAGAAGAGCGAAAGGCGTTCACGGAATTCCACGAAGGATCTGAGACGGCGGAGCCAGGCGACACGCCAACGGACCGATTCAATTTGTTCAAGACCGTGTTGGCAAACGACACCGAATTGAAAAAAGTCGACGCCGCAGTAAACAGCGTTTTTCAAACCGAGTTCGAACACGGATTGATAAAAACGCTGCAGCACAACGAAGAGCAAGGAAGCCAGCAGTCGATCGCCGTCTACTCGACCGACCCCAAGGACCTGCGGTTTGTACAGTTCGAGACCGTCCAAATCGGACTGGTCGGGAAACGCCTTTCCGATGAGATGAAAGAACGATTTCGCGTCGAGTTTGGCGACGATGGCGGAGCCAACACCACCGAAGTCGACGACAAGAAACCTTATGAAATCGTTTCGCAGATGATCAGTGATTGGATCCTCAAGAAACTTCCCGCATACGAAACTCTGAAGTACGTCGAAGAAGAAAGCGAAAAGGCGCGTATCGAGGAAGTCAAAACCGTCGATCCGGTGATGAAAAAGTATTACGCCGGTACCACCAAACTGGTAACCGCTGGCAAAGTGTTGACCGAAGAAGACATTTCACTTTTGCGTCTTGAACGTACCGCCTTAGCTGCGGAAATGAAGTGGGTCGACAAAGTCACCCGCGTTTTCGCCTACGGTGGAATGATCGCAGCGATTTACCTCTTGTGCGGTTCGTACATTTTCTTTGTCGACGATCGCCGCATCGTGATGGATCGATGGCGATTTGGCAAACTGTTGATTCTGTTGGTCGCCACGATTTCGCTTAGCTATTTTGCCGCACGCGACGAATGGCGCAGCGAATTGATCCCGCTGGTGCTGGCTTCGATTATCGCTGCCGTTGTCTACGGTCGCGAATTGGCACTGACATTGATGGCGGCATCTTGCATTTGCTTGACGCTCTTGTTGGGTGCTGGCGTTGCCGACGTGGTCACGATGGTTGCCGCTTGCACGACATGCATCCTGCTGCTTGATCGAATTCGCAGTCGCACTCACTTGTTGTACGTGGGGGCGATTTCGGCTGGTGTGACGATCATGACCGTCGTGGGCGTCGGGATCGTCACGGGATCGTCGCTCGCATCCAGCGAAGTGCTTGCCACCGACTTGGGCAAAGTTTATCAAGGCCCAATGTTCCAGGACGTGATCACTGGTTTGCTAAGTCGTGGTGTGTGGGCTGGAATCTGTATCCTGGGCTCTGCTGCCGCGATGACGGGATTTCTGCCGCTGGTTGAACGTGCGTTTGGTGTTCAAACGGACGCCAGTTTGCTGGAACTTGGTGATCCAAGTCACGCGTTGTTGCGTCGGTTGGCTCAACGCGCACCAGGAACTTACAACCATTCGATCAACGTCGCATCGATCGGCGAAGCGGCGGCGGACGCCATTGGCGCCAACGGATTACTGGTGCGTGTGGGCGCGTATTTCCACGACATCGGGAAAATGTTCAAACCAGAGTACTTCATCGAAAACCAAGCATCGGGTGTCAACCAACACGATACGTTGCAACCGGCCATGAGCACCCTGGTGATCATTGCTCACGTCAAAGACGGTGCCGACCTGGCGCGAAACCACAATTTGCCCGAACCCATCGTGGACTTTATTTTACAGCACCATGGCACGACGTTGGTCGAGTATTTTTATCGCGAAGCCACGCGGCGCAGCGAAGAAGACCCGCACGGAGAAGAAGTCAGCGATAAAGATTTTCGCTACCCCGGCCCAAAACCACAGACTTTAGAAGCCGCCGTGATGATGTTGGCAGACACCGTCGAAAGTGCCAGCCGAACGTTGGTGGATCCCACACCGTCGCGGATTCAAGGATTGGTCGATTCAATTTCGCAAAAGAAAATGAGCGATGGACAGTTCGACGAATGTGGGATGACCTTTCGACAGCTTGATCGGGTCCGCAAGAGTTTGGTCAAATCGCTCACCGCGATCTATCACGCTCGAGTAAAATATCCTGGGCAAAAATCTGACTCACCGTCTACTTAAAAATGACGCAACCAATCGTTACTGAAATGTCCGCCGCCGACGAGGAGCCTCCTTCGTCGGGCTCTGATATCGAAATCGAATTGATCGTCGACCCGATCGTACAGCAGACAGTCGCCAGCTTTCTGTCAACGCAATTGGTCCATCAAGCCGTTCGCTTGGCCGCCGTCAGCCGCGGTTTTTCGGCCGGCTCCATCGGTGTGCGAATCACCGATGACATCACGATACGTCAGTTGAACGCAAAATATCTGGGCCATGATTATGCGACCGACGTAATCAGCTTTGGCTACACAGCCGATCCACCGACCATCGAAGGCGAATTGGTCGTCAGCGTCGACACGGCAGCCAGAGAAGCGATTTCCGCCAGCGAATCTGCCGGCCAGCCATGGACGACCGAACAAGAATTGGTTCTGTACGTTGTTCATGGCGTGTTGCATATCGCCGCAATGGATGATCACGAACCAGCCGATCGCGCCGCGATGCGTGCGGCAGAAGAAGCCGTGTTTCTTGAATTGGGAATCCCTGCGATCACTCGCTGTGGAGCTGACAA
>CAZZDZ010000009.1:6124-30418 GCA_964652675.1 uncultured Pirellulaceae bacterium | reverse complement strand
AAGCCGTGTTTCTTGAATTGGGAATCCCTGCGATCACTCGCTGTGGAGCTGACAAAAATCCCAGCGAACAAAATCCCAGCTCAAAAGCCGGGGATCAATCGTGAACCTATCTTGGATCATCATCAGCGTTAGCGGTTTTCTGCTCAGCAGCGTTGGCGGGCTTGGCGGGGAACTGCTAGACCATTTTGCCGGACGTTCACTGGAAGCTTACTGTCGGCTGCGCAGAAATCGTGAGCGTTTCGGCGCCGTCCTTGATCATCAAGACGAAGCGATCCGTGGCAGCGAATATTTGCGGTTGATCGGCACGGTCGTGTTCTTGGTCGCCGGAACGGCTGCAATGTTTTACGGTGACGCGCCTCCATCACGGTCTCAAATGCTGATATGGGGAATCTTCGCTGGCGGGCTGATGCTGATGACTCACGTTTGGCTGCCGATCGCGGTGACGCGTTTTGCATCCACGAAAGTCCTCTTTCACACGTGGCCTTTTTGGCGATCGCTTTCGATATTCATGAAACCGTTAGCGGCGCCGGGCGAATTGATCGAAACCATGACGCGACGCATCGCGGGCAAAGAAGAAACCGAAGACGAAGAAGAAGAGTTGCTGGAAGACGAAATTCGCACGATTGTCGCTGCCGGAACACGCGAAGGATACTTTGGGCCTGGTGTTCGCGAAATGATTCAAGGCGTGATGACGCTGCACGAAGACACCGTTGGCCACATCATGACCAACCGAAACGAAGTCGACGCGATCGACGCCAGTTCGACTTGGCCCGAAGTCATGGACATGATCGTCGAAGCTGGCCGGACACGGTTCCCTGTCTATGAAGGCACGTTGGACAATGTCATCGGCGTTTTGTACGTCAAAGACCTGCTGTCGTTTTTGAAGACGCACGAGGCGCCAGAAAAACCGCTGACCGAGATCATTCGTCGACCTTGGACGGTGCCCATTGACCGGAGCGTGGAACTATTGCTGCGAGAATTCCTGCACAGCCGCAGTCACATGGCGATCGTACTGGACGAGTTTCAGCAAACCGCCGGCGTCGTCACGATCGAAGACGCCCTGGAGGAAATCGTCGGCGAGATCGTTGACGAATCCGACGAAGAAGAGGAGTACCACATCGAGGTGATCGACGATTCGACCGTAGAAGTAGACGGCCGCGTCATGATCGATGACCTAAACGATCTGCTGGGCTGGGATTTGCCCGAGAGCGATGATTACGAAACCATCGCAGGCTACGTGCTTTCGCACACCGGCGTGATCCCCGAAAACGGCCACCGGCTTTCGATTGGAACCGCTGAGATCGAAATTCTGCAAGCAAGCAAACGGAAAATCGAATCCATGCGCGTCCACTTGCCCAACCTGCATGATCAAATGGCGGGCTGACGCGACTTGCACAAGAGGGCAGGGGGAATTGCCAAGTTGCATTTCACGCAAAATTAACTGTCGATTTCGGTGTCGAATCGGGTTTCAAGTGTCCATCGGCAGATTGCCGGACTGCCGTAGCAACGCTACACTTAAACTTTAGGCAACGACCCGTAATTGAATTGTTCCATCTGGGTCGCCCAAACCGTTAAAAGACCTCGTTTCCCCCTCGGAATCGCTGATGAGTTCGACATCCAATCTGGAAGTTAAAGAAGTCGACACCGTAAAAATGACCTACGGTGACACCGAACTAGAACTACCCATTATCGAAGGCAGCGAGGGCGAGCGTGCAATCGACATCGGCAGGCTGCGCAAGGAAACCGGGCTGGTCACCATCGACGAAGGGTTTGTCAACACCGGCAGCACTCGTAGTGGGATCACATTCTTAAACGGCGAAGAAGGCGTGCTGCGTTATCGTGGCTACGCTATCGAAGAACTGGCTGCCAACTGCGACTTTATCGAAGTCGCGTACTTGCTGATTTACGGCGATCTGCCCAACGAAGAAGAACTGAAGGTGTTTCGCGAAGGCATCCGCGACCACACCATGATCCATGAGGACATGCGTTCGTTTTACAACGGATTTCCTCGCGACGCACACCCAATGGCGATCCTCAGCAGCGTTGTCGGCGCCCTATCAACGTTTTACCAAGACAGCATGGATCTAAATGATCCACGACAAGTCGAAGTATCGATCTTTCGGTTGCTCGCCAAGCTGCCAACGATTGCAGCTTACAGCCACAAAAAATCCATCGGCCAACCGTTCATGTATCCCAGCAACGAGCTGGATTATTGCGAGAATTTCTTGCACATGATGTTTGCCACCCCAGCAAACGAACACATGGTGGATCCGGATTTTGCAGAAGCTTTGAACTTGCTGCTAATCGTTCACGCCGATCACGAGCAAAATTGCAGCACATCGACCGTCCGCATGGTCGGCAGCAGCAACGCAAATCTATTCGCATCGATTTCCTCTGGCATTTGTGCTCTGTGGGGTCCGCTACACGGTGGTGCCAACGAAGCCTGCGTGAACATGCTGGAGCAAATTGCGGCTGATGGCGGCGACGTTGAAAAATACGTTGACATGGCAAAAGACAAAGAAAACGGTTTCCGCCTGATGGGTTTCGGTCACCGTGTCTACAAAAACTTTGACCCGCGAGCGACGATCATCCGTGCGAGCTGTGACAAACTGCTGGCAAAATTGAACTTGGACGACCCATTGTTCGAGATCGCTCAGAAATTAGAAAAAGTCGCACTGGAAGACGATTACTTCAAGTCACGTAATCTGTATCCCAACGTGGACTTCTATTCCGGCGTGATCTATCGAGCGTTGGGAATCCCCGTTCAGATGTTCACAGTGCTATTTGCCATCGGCCGATTGCCAGGTTGGATCGGACACTGGAGTGAAATGCACTCCAATCCATCCAAGCGAATCAATCGCCCCCGCCAAATCTACACCGGCGAAACCAAACGCGAATTCCTGCCCCTAGCCAAACGCTAGTGCCGCAGCCCTGGTTCGGCATATCGAGTGTGGTCGAACGCTCCGCGGTCGGTTCTCTGCGCTCCGACCTCGGAGCTTTCGGCCACAATAAATCAACAAGTCGTGAAGACTTTCGGTTTGCCGAATAGTGTTGACGACTTCTGCTACGCAGTGGGCATTTACGCTGGGGCATTACCCCCTCCGAGCGTCGGAACTAGGCAACATGAACGACACGATGAAACATCTGACTTTCCTTCTTGTCAGCGCGGCCACCATTTTGCTGACGAACGCACGCGCCGATGAGACATTCCAGCCGTACAAGGACGGCGAAGTCCCTCACAGCGTTAGCGATCTTTGGAAAGACTATGACGCCAGGAAAGAACCTTTAGAGACCAAAGTCGTCAAAGAGTGGAAGACCGACGGTGTCGTGACACGATACGTTACGTTCAAGGTTGGCACCTTCAAAGGCGTCGATGCGCGCATCGCGGCCTACTACTCGTTTCCAGACAACGGCAAAAAGAATTCGGCGTTTGTGTGGAGCCATGGGGGCGGGCAACGGGCCGAACGCGGACGAAGCGTCTATTTTGCCAAACAAGGATTCGCGACCATCGATATCAACTGGCTCGGGCGCGAGATGGAGAAGGATATCGACATCAATACCGATTGGGGAAAAGTTGATCCAAGCCAAGGCCCAAGGTTCTACGCAAAGGCACTGCGCAAAGGATGGAAGCGAAATCTGCAACCGGATGAATACACCATTGATCCGGTCGTCAGCCCTCGCAATGCCAATTGGTTTCTACTGACCGTCGCGGCGCGACGCGCGATCACATTCTTGGAAAAACAACCCGAAGTCGACGCGGACCGGATCGGATTTTCCGGTTTCTCGATGGGCGGCATGATCACGGCGCTGACAAGCATCGATTCGCGTCTCAAAGCCGTCGCGCCTTTTGTCGGTGGCTCAGGTTTCAAATACATCGACTTTCCCGGCGTCGAAGGCAGCAGTATCCGTCCACATTTCAAGAACCTTGAACTTTACAAAACAACGATCGACGCAAGTTCATACTGGCCACTGACGAAATGCCCCGTCATGTTCATCAGTTCCTCGAACGATTTTCATTCAACGTTTGAACGCATCTACCAGTCGATGGAGTTGCTGAAGCACGATGATTGGCGTGTGAGCACGAACATTCATCAAAACCACGGGCCGGGGCCTGAGCAGTGGGTCATGCTGAACCAATGGTTCGATCAACATTTAAAGGGAATTCAGCAGAACATTCCGGCCACACCGCCGTCGACATTCCAAGTGGATGCGGGCAACGCAACGTTTACCGTCACGCCAACTGATCCGGAACGATTGGTAGACACCGAGATCTATTACAGCTACGACCCCAATTCCAGGACTCGATTCTGGAACAAGGCGAATGCGAAACGATCTGACGCGAAAGAATCTGCGCCGACTTGGTCGGTACAGATTCCAGTCTATGACGGACTGCCGCTTTATGCCTTCGCAATGTGTCGCTATCGCATGTCGCAGTCGATTCCGCTTGAACGTGGAGAAACATCGACGTTCGTATTGAATTCCGTCGAGCAGTCAATTGTTCCTGAGTCAGTCGACTTGCAAACACTCAAGACGATCCCGAAAACTCGAACGGTGATCGAAGACTTCAGCAATGGGATCCAAGACTGGTCCTCAAGAGACCGACGTTCCATCAAAACGTACAAGTTTCAAAGCCCCGACGTGGATCGTTCCAACGACAAAAAGCTTTCGCTAACGATTGATCCGCAAGGCAAATCGTTGTCGTTGCGGTTGAATGTCGGAAGTGGATTCCTGAGCCGCAAAGATAATCTGGGCAATTTCTCTTACACCAAAAGGATTCGCGGTGACGGACCACAGCAAATCCTGATTGGCAGAGAAGAATTCAAAAGTCCTGACGAAAAGATGCTCGAATGGTCAAAAATTTCAACCTTCGAAATCACCCTTGTCGACGAACAGACCAAGCAAAAGGTTGACCTGACAAGAAAGGCAGGCCACGCGATTATTCAACTGATCAAGCTTGTTCCCTGAATAATAGCTGACTAGTGGCTGACTACTTCTTTTCCGCAGCAGCGCGTTTCTTAGCGAGCTCGAACTCTTTTTGATAGTTCTTGGGAAGCATCGCAAGTTGCTCCGCTTTGAGGTGTTTCATTGCTGCAACCCGAAACATCAAATAGTTTTTAGCGATTTTCTTACTCACAACGATTTGGTCTGCGTTGTAGCCTGCCATCTCGAACGCTTTCTTGTAGAGATCCTGACTTTTTTCGGCACTGGCTTCCAACGTCTCATTGCGTTTCTTGGACATTTTCCACGTGATGCCGGCTTCTTCCATCATTGCCTTGTTCTTTACAGCCGTTGCTTTTTCGAGTTTGGTCATCGCAGCAAGCTGTTCGTCTGATAGATCCGTGATCTTCAACTGGATCCAATGCATCAACGATTTTTTCTTTCCGGTAACTTCTTTTTTCGCAGCACCGTTGTCCTGCGCGATCGCAGATGAACAAAGTGCAAGTGAACAAAGTGCAATTGAAAACGCAAATGCATTCAGGACGGCTCGATTCATTGGATTCATCTCTCGATAGATAGGAATGGCAAACGCATGGACAGATTCAGTCCTCGTGCATTGTAGCCCGAGCACACCCCCGTTGCTCGGCCCTGCGACGATTACGGCGTTTTCCTCGCTCTGGTGAACGCCACTACACCAAAAGATGTATTTAGCCGTACACAGCGGCAGTGACCCGCGATGGTTCCACCGCAATCTCACAGACAAAACAATCTTGTTTGTCGCTATACGCATCGATGATGCGAACAATCATTTTGCGTTCGTACAAAACCGAACGCAACTTTTGATACTCCGCCAAGAACTCGGGGAATACCCTGAGCGATTCGTCGACAACGAACTGTAAACGTTCGGGGCTACGATCAACGCACGGCGTTGCGGCATAGAATATTTCTGGGTCATCTGGATTGATAAAAAATGCGATTCCCTCGAAGATAATCGCATCTCCGTCGGCAAAAACACCATCTTCAAACGTCGACACTAACAGTATCCGAAACCAGTGTTTTAGCCGGTTCCACCACGAGTCGTTCGAGTCGATGCTGCGGGGAGGCCGATACGGATTCTGTGCATCGGGCTTTTCAATACCGGGCACGTCCGACTTGGGAATCGTCATCACTACATCTCGATCTCAAAACCATTGGGTTTGTCACGTGCAATTCTAACCCCGCCTGCTGGGCCGCAGGGGACTTGGCTGGGTAATACGTTTGATTATCTGCGGCAAGGCTATGTGGTTAGGCCGGGGACACCAATCCCAAGCTGAGATATCAACTATCATGTTGCTCAACTGACTTTTGCTAAGTCCCTTTTAAGCGAGTGATCGCCGTGCAACGCTTTTTATTTGTCGTCCTCTCTTTGGTTACCGTTGGCATCGTCAAGGCGGAATCGCCTAGACCAAATATCTTGGTTGCCGTCTCGGATGACCAGAGTTTTCCGCATGCATCCGCATACGGATACCAGGCAATCAGCACGCCCGGGTTTGATCGAGTCGCCAAGGCGGGTGTTCTGTTTCAAAACGCGTTCACGCCCGCACCGGGATGCAGCCCAATGCGCGCGGCCTTTCTGACGGGGCGGCACATTTGGCAAATCGAAAACGCGGGAACTCACGCCAGTTCGTTTCCAAAGAAATATCAGACCTACCAAAAACGACTCGAAGACGCTGGTTACTTCATCGGTCAAACCGGCAAAGCTTGGGGACCGGGCAACTGGAAAACCAGCGGTAGGACGCGAAATCCCGCTGGCCTGGCTTTTATGAATCACAAACTAAAGAACGTTCCCAATGGGATCGCCAACACGGATTACGCATCGAACTTTGACGACTTTTTGAAAGACCGTCCCAAAGACCAACCATTCAGTTTTTGGTTTGGAGGGAAAGAGCCACATCGTAGTTTTGGAAAGGGACTCGGAATCAAGAACGGTTTGGACCCGGCCAAAGTCAAAGTACCATCGTTCTTGCCCGACACACCGGAGATTCGCAGCGACATTCTGGATTACTGCTTTGAAATTCAATGGTTCGACAGCCACTTGGTACGAATGCTTGAATCGCTGGAGAAAGCTGGCGTGCTGGAGAACACGATTGTGATCGTCACCAGTGACAACGGGATGGCGTTTCCGCGAGCCAAAGCCAACTGTTACGAATACGGGATTCACATGCCTTTGACCATCAGTTGGCCCGCGAAGGTCCCCGCCGATCGCAGCGTTGATGATGTTGTCAGCTTGATCGATGTCACCGCAACGATTTACGATGCGACTGGAGTAGCTCCTCCCACTGAAACACCATTGGCGGGTCGGTCGTTGATGAACGTATTGACGTCACAGGAAAGCGGCTTGGTGGATCCGCTTCGTGACGCAACATTCACCGGCCGCGAACGTCACTCGTCGTCGCGATTTAATTCGCTGGGTTATCCCCAACGCGCTATACGCACCGCGCAGTATCTTTACATCCGCAACTTTCGTCCAGAAAGATGGCCAGCCGGAACACCACAAAAATACGGCTCGGATGGCTACGCCACCAAATCCGAAGTCATTGCGAAAAAGCTGGGACCGCCACATGGCGGATACGCCGACATCGATGCATGCCCATCGCTTGACTTTTTGATCTCAAAAGCCGACGACCCCAAATGGGGCAAGTACCTTGCGTTAGCGGTTGACCGACGCCCCGCCGAAGAGTTGTTCGATATTCGAAAAGACCCTGGATGCTTGAACAATTTGATTAATCACGGCGATCACCAAACGGCAAAACAAACGTTGTCGTTGCGTTTACTGAATTACTTGACCGAGACCAAAGACCCCCGCGTCGTGGATGCTGACGGGGGCCAAATTTTTGAAACCTATCCACGCTACAGCAAACTAAGATGGTTTCCCGAACCAGATTGGGTCAAAAACCAAAGTGCACCATTACCGAAACAAGACTGGGTCGAAGCCAAACGACCCAAATAAGATGGTGTACTGGTGCCACAATTGCGGCGACCTACTTACGGATCAATGATTATCGCTTGGTCTTTGCGATCACGGTCACTATCGCAATCGTCGTCGCCTCCCAGGACAAGCGTCGCCAGCAGAAAGAATCCCGCCCCCAACACCTTGCCCGTCGCTGTCTTCACTTTGCCAAGAACTCCATCTGGCTCGGTTGGCTCTGGAGCTTCAAGCTGATAATCGATGGGTTGGGTGAGCGACGAAAAGTCATCCTTTTTCCAGATTGACATACACCCCTGACTGCACACCAAAGTAGCGCACAACATCACCAAAACTGTTTTTTTCAAACGTTTCATCTGGTTTTGCTCCAGCAAAAGCTAGTTTCATTTTCGTGACTACTATTGACGTCTTCTTGGAGTCAATGTCACTTCGAACGCGCTTTGCTGTATTGCCGTCGCACAACGGTTTATTTACCAGTTGATGACGCTACTTTGCCGTCTCGGCGATGACCGATGCCAGTTGCTCGTAAGTTCGCTGGCTGTCGACTTCGCTGCCCCGATTATCCAGCGCGATCTGATACAGATGCTGACCGCAGGGCGTGGGATACTGGCCTGTCACGCAGGCACGACACAGGTGATCCGCTGGCAAACCAATCGCCCGCGCGATGGCGTCAACTGGCAAGTATCGCAACGAATCGGCACCCAAATCGTCAGCCAGTTTTTGCTGTGCGTTATCGGTCAATTCCCCGCCAACACCAAAGTACTTTGGCGCGATCAATTGATCGATTGTGCTCATGTCGATCCCGTAAAAACACGGAGCGACGATGGGCGGACACGCGACGCGAACATGGATTTCTCGGGCCCCGCCGACGGTGCGAATCCTGTCCAGCAGCGCGTTCATGGTCGTACTGCGAACGATGGAGTCTTCGACCAAGATCACTTTTTTGCCTGCCAAAACTTCTTTCAGCGGCGTGTACTTCGCTGCCGCTTTTGCCTTGCGCCCCTGGCCGCCTTCGATAAAGGTTCGGCCTGCGTATCGATTGCGAATCAGGCCTTCGCGACATGGGATCGACAACTCGTAAGCCATCGAATCAGCGGCGGCTTTACTGGTATCGGGCACCGGGACGATAATGGTATCGGGATCGTCCAACGGAACACGACCAAGTTTGCGTTCGGCCGTGGCAAGTTCTTCGCCCAACCGGGTGCGTGTCAAATAGACGCCTTTGTCGTCCAACGTGCTGGCGACGTTGGCGAAATAGATCCATTCAAAAAAGCAATGTGCCGGCGCGTCCGTATCGGCAAACTTCTCCATCCGAAATCCCGTTTTCGGATCGATGATGATGGCGTGTCCCGGCGGTAGCGATTTAATCTGTTCGCTTTCAAAACCCAAGTTCAACAAGGCCACACTTTCGCTGGCAGCGGCGAACAGAGGACCGTCATGCACATAGCACATCGGTTTGATGCCTTTGGGATCGCGGGCGACGATCATTTCTCCTTCGGCAGTCAAAACGGCGATCGAGTAGGCCCCGTCAAAGCCAGCGGTGGTCTTTCGCAGCACGTCAATCCAATCGATCCGCTCGCGTGCTTCGCTCATCACTCTGGCGAATTCGTGCAAGATAATTTCGGTATCGGTGTCCAGCGTCAGGTGATGGTCACCGTCAGCCAACAGTTTGTCTCGCAACAATCCGTAGTTGGACAGTTGTCCGTTAAAACAAAAGCTGAACCACTTTCGTTTATGGATATGATGTCGCTCGAACGGCTGGGCATAATTACTGTCGTCTTGTCCGCAAGTCGCGTATCGGACGTGGCCGATCGCGGCGGTGCCAGCCATCGACGACATCAGCGATTCGACTTTGGCGCGATGGTTCAACCGAAAGACTTCGGTGACCGTACCGACGTCCTTCATGGTTTTCAGCATCGACGGCCGATCGGGATCGTAGCTGGTCATGCCAGCGGCCAGTTGTCCGCGATTTTGAATGTCCAGCAACATTCGCGGCAACAAGCGGGAGATTTGTCGCGGGCCTTCTTTGGTGCACATCGGGCTCCGGCCAAAACCGGAGAGGTGATAAATGGCCGCTACACCACATTCGTGATGGATATCGCTCATATCGAGAAAGTCGTCCGTTTAGATGAACGCTGATCGAACCGTCACCCAAATTCTCGCATCTGGATGACTGTAAAAGGAGAATGTACGACGCCCTAGCAAGGCCGTCGATTCCCCCTGACAATGGGCCCACAACGATTAGACTGAGTTGGCAACGCAAAGGTGCCATTTTCAACGGTTTTTGTTGTGTTTCGTGGCCAGATCCGGCCAAAACGACGAAACAACTGATTTGTAAATTTCTTGACCCGCTATTTTTTTACGCCACGTGACTGACTCCTCTGCTAGCGAACTGCGCCAAAGCGTGATCAAAAACGCCAAGAGTGTTGTGGTCAAGGTCGGCACACGCGTGCTGACGACCCCCGATGGGAAACTGGACCGAGATCGTGTCGGTGCCCTGGCCAGAGGACTCTGTGCGATCGCTGATTCGTCGCGGCAAACCATCATGGTCAGCAGCGGTGCCGTTGGCGCTGGATTGGGAAAACTGGGGCTTTCAGAGCGTCCGACCGGATTGGCACAACTGCAAGCGATCGCTGCAGTCGGTCAAACCGACCTGATTCAAGCCTACGAGACGGCGTTGTCAGCCGCTGGACGCCATGCCGCTCAAGTCTTGCTGACCAAGTCTGATTTGCGACGGCGCAGCGGATATCTGCACGTACGCAACGCGTTGACCCAGATCCATGGATTCGGTGCGATCGCGGTGGTCAACGAAAATGACTCGGTTGCCGTTAGCGAACTGAAGACAACGTTTGGTGATAACGATCGGTTGGCTGCCGAAGTTGCTGGTTTGTTAAACGACGCACTATTGGTAATCCTTTCGGACGTCGACGGCTTGTACGATGGATCGCCGGACGATCCAGCCAGCAAGTGCATTGATATTGTTGCGGCGTTGGACGAATCCACGTTTGCATTAGCTCAAGACCACACCGGTGGACTTAGCAAAGGCGGTATGTCCAGCAAGTTGCAAGCCGCAAAGATCGCGACAACCTACGGCCACCCAACGATCATCGGTCCAGGACGCGACGAAGGCGTTTTGGAAAAAATTCTTGCCGGTGAAAACATCGGTACCCTGTTTTTACCGAACGAAAAATCAATTCGCGGCAAACGACGCTGGATTGGATCGGCTGCGCGAGTGGCCGGCCAGCTGCAGTTGGATGACGGAGCCGTGCGTGCGGTTCGCGAACAAGGCCGCAGTTTGTTGGCGATCGGCATCCGAAAAGTCAAAGGCACATTCAAACGCGGAAGTGTCGTTGCGATCATCGATTCGAAGGGAAACGAGATCGCACGCGGTTTGTGTAACTATCCGTCCGATGAAGTCGAAAAGATCTTGGGCCAACCAAGCGACAAGATCGCCGAGATCCTTGGCCATCGGCCTTACGAAGCGGTTGTGCACCGGGACAACATGGCCGTGACCAAGTAGACCGCGCTTTAACCGTTTTAACGCTTTCAGCTTTCGTTTTGCTTGATCTTGGCTCGGATGCTGCCCGTTTCGCCTTCACCATGGCTGGGGCGAAAGCGTTTGACTTGTGAACGCAGATTCAAAAATTCAACGCCCAGTGAGAACATCATGGCAAAGTAGACGTAGCCCTTGCTGACTGGGGTTCCCGCTCCTTCGCTGACCAATACAACACCGATCAAAATCAGGAACGAAAGTGCAAGCATTTTGACCGTCGGATGATCTTGGACGAAATCGCTGATTTGATTTGCGAACACGATCATGACTCCCACTGAAATGATCACGGCCAGCACCATGATTTCAATATGCTGAGCCATCCCAACCGCAGTAATCACCGAATCAAGCGAAAAGATAACGTCCATAAACGCGATTCGGATCAAAACCCCACTAACGGTAATGGACCCTTCTTTGGCCAGATGAACCGGCGTGATTCCTTGGTGCGCACCACCTTCATCGCCTGGTAAGTTTCCGATTTCGTACTCTTCTTCGCCGCCTTCGATTTTGTGATGGATCTCGCGCACGGCGGTCCACAACAAAAACAATCCACCGAATAGCAAAATCAAGTCACGCCAGGTGACATGGTTGACTTCGGGGTCGGCGGTCAGCTTTTCCGCGATCGCATCGGTTGGAGCCAAGTTTGCTAGTTCAAAAACGACACCTTCCATTCGCATGATCCAGCCAATCATCATCAGCAAGATGATTCGCATGATCATCGCCAATGCCAAACCAAAGCGGCGCGCGGACGAGCGTTTTTCTTCTGGCAATCGTCCCGTGATGATCGCGATGAAAACAATGTTGTCGATCCCCAGGATGATCTCCATCATCGTCAACGTCAGTAGCGCAAATAGCGCATCGGTCGACAGCAACGATGTGTTCTCTGCAAGTTGGACGGCACTAGCCAACAACATGAATTTCTATCCTTGGTTCATTCACAGTAATTCAATTCGCGGTCAAATATGGCGACGCGATCCCAGCCAAGCCAATCAAAAACAAAAGAGCGTACGTGACGCGTCTTAGTTTTTCCCGTCCCAGCCAGTCGCCGAATTTTAGGCCAACCACGGTGACCAACAATAGCACTGGGATGGTGGCGGCCGCGAACAGAGCGGGATTGATAATGGCAGTGCCAAAAAAGTAGTAAAGCACCGACAATGCTGGGATAATGCTGATCAAGTACATCGCAAACAAAAAGCCTCGTACTTCACGCGTGCTCCAATCGTGTGCTTGGACCCAAAACACCATCGGCGGGCCTCCCATGCCAACCAATCCCTGAAAAAAACCAGAAATCGGAAACGTTACCATCGCCCATCCTGGGTGTAATTCTTGGCGCCGTTTGGGTTTAAAAAAGATGATCGCGATCGTGACGGTCAAAACCACCGCGCCAACGACTTGCTTGATTTGGTCAATCGGAAACTCCTGCAGCTTGACCAGAACCAAACATCCAATTGGCAGAAACAAAACACGGCCAACTCCGGGCCAAGCCACTCGCCGAACCGGAATCGATTCTCGAAACGACCAGACGCCCCAACAATTTTGCGGGATCGTGGCAACCAACATCGATGCCTGAGCTGCTGGAATCGAAAACCCGCTCCATAGCAATATCGGGATGATGATCAGGCCCGCCGCAAACCCTGCCGAAGCTTGCACGAAAATCCCCAGACTCAGGATAAGCGCCAGGGATACGAATTCTTCCATCAACGCATCGTATCGAAAAACGCTTGCCATGGCATCGGCAGAACATCACGCGTCATGCGTCGATCCAATTTCCGGACCTTTGGACGGCCCGCTGCCATTGTTCTTGGATGCTTTGGCGTTGCTTCTTTTTCATCGTCGACTTGTAGCGTTGTGATTCTTGCCACTGTGCAGCGATTTCTTTTTGGTTCTTCCAAAATCCGACAGCCAGCCCGGCCAAATAGGCGGCGCCAAGCGCTGTAGTCTCGCTGACCTTCGGGCGAACCACATCGACTCCCAACAAATCGCTCTGAAACTGCATCAGCAAGTTATTCAACGAAGCCCCTCCGTCGACACGCAACTGTTTTAGCTTCAACCCCGAATCGGCCTCCATCGCATTGACCACGTCAGCCACTTGGAACGCAATCGACTCCAATGCCGCCCGAGCAATGTGTGCTCGGTTGCTGCCGCGCGTCAGCCCGACGATGGTTCCGCGTGCATACGCATCCCAATGCGGCGCTCCAAGTCCGGCAAATGCTGGAACCAAGTACACGCCATCACTATCGGGAACTTGCGAAGCCAGTTTTTCGACCTCGGCCGACGACTTGATCAAACCCAGGCCATCACGCAACCATTGCACCACCGCGCCGGCGATAAAGATGCTGCCTTCGAGCGCATATTCTGTCTTGTCACCAATCCGCCACGCTATCGTTGTGAGCAATTTGTTTTTTGAAGTGATCGGTTTGGTGCCGGTATTCATTAGCATGAAGCAACCAGTGCCATAAGTATTTTTGACCATCCCCGGCTTCGTACACACTTGACCAAAAAGCGCTGCGTGTTGATCGCCAGCGATTCCCGCAATCGGAATGCTGCCTCCCAACAAAGTGGTTTCGCCATAGACTTCGCTACTCGACCGTACTTCTGGCAGAACACTTGCGGGAACGTTCAAGAGTTTTAGAAGCTGCGGGTCCCACTTTTCCGTTCGGATGTTGTAGAGCATCGTTCGGGAAGCATTCGATACGTCGGTCGCATGAACTTGACCGCCAGTCAAACGCCACAACACAAACGAATCGATGGTTCCAAACGCCAGATCGCCCGCTTCAGCTTTCTTTCTTGCGCCTTTGACGTTGTCCAAAATCCATTGGACTTTGGTGGCTGAAAAGTAGGCGTCCAGAATCAACCCGGTTTTCTTTTGAATCGGCTTGTCTGCTTTCGCCTCTCGCAACGAGTCGCAGATTCCAGCGGTTCTCCGGTCCTGCCAAACGATCGCGTTAAAAACCGGTTTGCCCGTCTTTCGGTCCCAGACCACCGTCGTCTCGCGCTGATTGGTAATCCCAATCGCGGCAATGTTCTTTGCCGTCGTTTTGGTTTTACGAAGGACGCTTTTGGCAACACTCAACTGAGTTTTCCAAATATCCTCCGGGTCATGCTCTACCCAGCCAGGTTGCGGAAAGTGCTGAGTGAACTCTTTCTGTGCGACCGAAACAACACTGCCCTGACGGTCAAACAAGATTGCCCGTGAACTGGTTGTTCCCTGGTCAAGAGCAAGCACATATTTCATGGTCGTGAAATCCAAAAACGGCTGACGGCAAGAAAGACGCCAACTTAGCGGACAAAAAAACACCTCGCAGGAAAAAAATTCCTGCGAGGTGTTTTTGGTAGCGGAGGACACGAGACTCGAACTCGCAGCCCCTTGCGGGGTACCTCAGTTCCAGTGAGGCCGCTCACCAATTCGCTTATCCTCCTGATGGGCCATATCTTGGCTGAATGGCCCGTTTTTAGCAAGACAGGTATGCCAATCAGAAAGTTCGCCTGATTGGTGTCTGCTGCAAACCTAAAGTGATGTTTTGGCACCACTAATTAGCTTGATAAATTCGTCATTGCTGTCGAATCGCCCAAGCTGTTTGGTCAACTGCTCCATCGCATCGCAGGGGTGCATGCTACTGAGTGTTCGACGCAGCATCGTGACGGCTTCATAAGTTTCTTCGTCGTGAAGCAATTCTTCGCGACGCGTTCCACTTTGGCTGATGTCGATCGAAGGCCAAACGCGACGGTCCGCCAACTTGCGATCAAGCACCAGTTCCATGTTACCGGTCCCTTTGAATTCTTGGAAAATCGCTTCGTCCATCCGACTGTTCGTATCAACCAAGCAGGTTCCGACAATCGTCAACGAACCTCCTTCGTCAAACGCGCGAGCGGTTGCAAACAATTTCTTCGGAATGTCCATCGCTTTGATGTCCAAACCGCCCGACATCGTCGCGCCACCACGGCCTCCACGACCAACCCATTTGTTGAACGCACGAGCCAAACGCGTGATCGAATCAAGCATCAGGAATACATCTTGGCCCATTTCGGCAAGCCGTCTAGCGCGATCGATCACCAACTGACTCAACCGAACGTGGCTTTCCACGTCCATATCTAAACTACTCGCGACGACTTCGCCGCCAAGCACACTGCGACGCATGTCGGTGACTTCTTCTGGCCGCTCATCGATCAGCAACACGATCAATTTCAGTTCGGGATGGTTCGTCGAGATGCCAGCCGCGATGTCTTGCAACATCACGGTTTTACCGCTGCGTGGTGGAGCCACAATCAACGCACGCTGGCCTTTGCCAAGCGGTGCGAGCAAGTCGATGACGCGATTGGTCAGAGGCTTGCGACCGTGTTCCAGATTCAACCATTTTTCGGGGTTGATGGCAGTCAGCGAATCAAAATTCTTGATGTCCGGATAGGCTTCGGGCGAGACGCCGTCCACATCCAAAATCTCGCGAACACGCGGTCCTTGCTGACGCCTAGCTTGTTGGACCATGGCTTTGATGAAAACACCTTGGCGAAGCCCAAAGCGTTCGATCATCGTGCCGGGGACAAACGGATCACTGCGTTCCCGCGAGTAATTGTTTTCTTGGCTGCGCAGAAAACCGTATCCATTGGGATGCAGTTCCAAAATGCCCTCGCCCTCTTCGAGCGGAGCGTCGCTTGGGATGTCTGCTGGTTCCTTGTCGTTGTTGCGTTGGCCGTTTTGGTTGTTACCACCACCGCCGCCACCGCGTCGACGTCGACGAGCGCGTGGCTTTCCACCACCGCCGCCGTTTGATCCTTGTCCACCACCGCCGCCAGAGCCTCGGCCGCCGCGACTAGTCCGTTTCTTTTTCGCCATGTGTCATCCAGAAGAGCTGACAGAGAAACTACGCGCGCAAAAACTGTTGTTCGTTATTTGCATCGCAGATCGTCAGCCTGATAAAGAATACCGCGTCGTGAAATTGGAAAGACCCATGAGAAAATGGCGGTACATCCGCTCGTGGCCTGACAGAAATTGAATTGAGTTTGAGGGACAAATCCGATGAGCAAATTGCTGGGGCTCAATACCCAGACCAACTCACCACTGATGTCTAAATCTCTATTGATTTTGCAGAGCAATCTACAACTTAGCCGCCCCGAAGGCGTCGCTGGTGGTCCACCACCTGTCGTATCCGTTATATGAAATTGAGTGGGTCCGACTTCTCTGCCGGCGCAAGTCAACTAAAACGATCTGAACTTGTTCAAGGAGTCCCAATCACCTTTGGGATCTGCTGCCTTAACAAACAAGATCACAGTTGTTGGACCATCGCCAACAACATCTAACTAATGGAATCACAATCACGCAATCATTCGCGATTTGACTTCTTGATCGATCTGCTCGAACTGGCCTCAAACTGCTCAGGAACTTTGCTAACAAAACAAAACTGACTGATGAAACCGGGTAATTCGCTGGGAATTCCCCAAAAGAGACGGACGAGATCAAGACGTCCATTGAGAGGTCGACGACTGAAAAGAGCCGCAAACCATTTACTTCAGACGAAATATAACCCCTCAGGCCCTGATGTCAAGCGCACACGGCCCTGCACCGGCACCAAACCCCTCCCATGGGGAAGAGGTCATTATTAGGGTGGCGTCAAAGTCAGCCCAATTTGTAGGTTCCGTTCAAGCCGGATATCTGGCCTAGCCGAAACTTGACGATGTGAAGGTCGACTGTCGTTTTTACCTTCACGCGATCTATCCCACACGCGAACGACCACAGGATTGGCTCGATGCGAACCGCAGCCCTCTCTTTACTGACAACAGCGACGTTGGCAATCATGACTGCCGGCACCGCTTCAGCCGAAATCAAATGGCAAACCAACCTCCGTGCGGCTCAAGCTCAGGCAGACGCTCAAGGCAAGTTGCTGCTACTGCATTTCTACAGCGACAATTGCATCTGGTGCGATCGACTGGAAGCGGGCGCTTTTCAAGCCGCTCAGGTCAACGAATCGATCATGCAAGGATACGTCCCGGTCAAGATTCATGGTGGCAAAAATCCACAGTTGGTCGAGATGTTCAAGATCACAAAATTCCCCACGGACGTGATTGTGACTCCGAAGGGACAAACGCTTTCGCACACGGTCAGCCCTCAGCAACCATCGCGATACGCTTCGATGCTTGGTGGTGCTATCGAGTTGGCGAAGAAAGCCGCTGTTGCTCAGCCAGCCGCCGCACCGCCACAAAAGTCGGTGCAGTCAACACCCGTCGCTCAGACGAACCAATTCACGCAACCAAATCATGCAGCGATGCCAAATGGAGCATCAGCACAAATGGCCAGCAGCCGCACCGATGATATGTCATTGAGTGTTCCAACGACCGTCGCGACCGCAACGATCCCAACCTCGTCACCAGCACCAGCCCATTCGCCACAGGCAGATCCGGAACTGGCAATGCAAGGTTTCTGCCCAGTGACCGTGATCCAAGAAGACCGTTGGGTGGAAGGCAATCCAAAGTTTGGTGTCATTCACTTGGGCAAACTGTACTTGTTCGCCAACGCCGATCGAATGCAAACGTTCTTGGCTGATCCCATACCGTACACGCCCGTGTTAAACGAAATCGATGTGGTTCGTTTCTTCGAGGAACGCAAGATTGTCAAAGGCAAACGTGAATGGGGCCTGAAGGACCCAACGCACAACCGAATGTTTTTCTTTGCCGACGAAGCCGCCATGAACCACTTCTGGAACGAGTACGAACGTTACACGGGAGCGGCAATCAACGTCATGGAAAAGGCCGTACGCGATTCCAATCCTGGTATCTAAGTCGCCAACTTCTAATCGTCAAAACTTAAACGCGAACGGTCACCAAGTGTAGAAAGTCACTTGCTGATCGTTCGCGTTTTTTCGTTTTTGCGACAGGGCAAGCCCGTTTTTAAAATTACGATCGCACCCTACTGCTGTCTAATGGGCGAAGCTAAATTCAATCTGGTTTTCCCTACGCTTGCTCGTGACTGATCTCACTTGAATATCGTCGTTCTTCATTGCCACTTTCAGCGTGGTGGCGTCACCCAAGTCGTCGCAAACCACGTTCGTGCTTTGGCAGATCGAGATTCGATCGACAAGATCGTGTTGGTTTCGGGCAGACGGATCGACGGACTGCCCAGCCAAACGATCGATGCGACTGATCAAATCGTGATCGATGGCTTTGACTATGATTCGATCGACAAAAAACTTGATGCGTCAAACTTGACTGCAACGCTAACGGACGCGTTGAACGCAAAAGGGATCTCGCCGCAAAACTCCGTGCTCCACTGGCACAATCATTCTCTGGGAAAGAACCACGCGGCCCCCGGAGCGATACGATTGTTGGCCCAAACTGGCTGGCGCCTTCTTTTGCAGGTTCATGATTTCGCGGAAGACAACCGGCCGGCAAACTATGCCGAGATCATTCAAGCGAGCGATTCGAAGACGAAGCAAGATGTCGATAACTTTCTGTACCCCGTTGCCAATCAGATTCATTACGCCGCGCTGACTCGTACGGACGCGAGCGTGTTCAACGAACTTGGCGTCCCCGCCTCGCAAACTCATTGCTTGCCCAATAGTGTCTCCAGCAGCTCAGCTGATGCGATCGATCAGGACGAATCGCTGCGAGCCGTTCGCAAGGCACTCGGGTTGCCGGACGACTCGCGGTGGACTTTGTACCCCGTTCGCGGAATCCGACGTAAAAACGTTGGCGAATTTCTGTTGCTCAGTCGACTGCTGCCCGAACAAACTCACGCGGGCATTACCCTTTGTCCCACCACGCCCGTCGAAAAACGATCGTATGATCGTTGGAAAGAAATCGCTCAGACAAACGCGCCACGTGCCGTTTTTGATGCGGGCATGCAGGACGATGTTTCGTTTGTCCAGAATGTTTCCGCAACCGACTACATTCTGTCGACAAGTGTGGCCGAAGGATTCGGGATGGTGTTTTTGGAGCCTTGGCTGGTATCGCGCGGCGTCATTGCTCGTGATTTGCCGACCGTGACAAGCGACTTTATCGAAAATTCGTTGCAGTTTCCGATGCTGTACGATCAGATTCCGATTCCCGGTGACGCAACTTGGATAAGCGAGTGCAGAGCAGAAACGGCGGCCGCTTTTGCGAATGCTTGGTCAGCGGTTCCAGTAGAATTTCGTCCAAAAGCAATGGATGCAGATCGTTCCTATACAACCGCTGAGCAATCACAAATCGACTTCGCACAACTGACACCGGCACGTAGCATCGAAGTATTAAATCGAATGGCAAACGACAGCGGATTTGAAACGGAAATCACGTTGCGATCACCCGATTTGATTCGCGAACTGGGGGCTCCGATTCAGCAGAGCGTGGTGGAAAATAATCGCCAACGAGTACGCAGTATTTATGACTTGAGTAAACAAGCCGACGACTTGATCGCTGTCTATGGAAACTTGTTGAATGGGAAACTGTCTCGTGACGTTTGCGGACCTCCCAACGCAGGCGTGGCAATGGACACGATCTCCAAGGCGAGACCCTACTATCCTTGTCGCACAGAAGAGCTTTCGTAATGTCCGGCCCATCAGAATTGCTCGCTGCTGTGATCGAGAATCGGCAACCGCTTGCGCCGATTGAAACAGACATCGATGCGCAGCTGCCAAAGATCAGTGGAATCCGCGCAGTTATCTTTGATGTCTACGGAACTCTGGTCGTCAGCGGCAGCGGCGATGTGGGTTCAGCAAACGACGGCGACAAAGCCAGCAAGATCGGCGAAGCCTTTGCTGCGGTTGGATGGCATCCGCCTGTGCTGGATATCCCTCAATACGCTTCGCTGCTGCAGTCCGAAATCAAACGATCTAACGATCCGCGGCGCAACGAGAATTGCCCCAAACCAGAAGTCGACATTGTGGACGTTTGGCGAAACGTTTTGGTCGCAGCAGGACTGGATTCGCTGGCGACCGACTCCACCCAATGCGTCCGATTTGCGGCCGAGTACGAATCGCGGGCCAATCCGACGTGGCCGATGCCTGGCGCGTCTGAATTGCTTGGCGTACTGCGGGACCGAAAAATTCCGCTGGGGATCGTTAGCAATGCCCAAATTTTCACCATTCCGCTGGTCGAAGATCTGACGGGGGGAAATTTGGCTGAAACCGGCTTCGATTTGAACCTGAGTGTCTTTTCCAACCGATTTCGTCAGGCAAAACCGGGGCCGCGATTGTTTCAGGTTCTCTGTGACGGCTTGCGGCGGTTGGATATCGCTCCCCACGAAGCGATTTATGTGGGCAACGACATGCTCAACGACGTCTGGGCGGCCAGACAAGCGGGACTGCGAACGGCCTGGTTTGCGGGTGATCGACGCAGTTGCCGTCCACGCGATGACGACCCCCGATGCCAATCTTTGCGACCAGATATCGTTTTAACCGACCTGCTGCAGTTGCCTGATTGCCTGTCGATTGACTAAAAGCTGTCATTGAAACAAAGTGGGCGTCTGGCGGAGCGTGCCGACTTAATAGCGAAAAGACGATTCAGAGTGAACCGTCGCGCTGAAGAATCGATCTGAATCAGGTCGACTTTGGAAACGAATACTCAGTAGAAACCGCCATGGGCGTACAGATAGGATTTGTCGGAACTCGGTTCGCAGGAACCGATGGTGTGTCACTAGAAAGCGCTAAGTGGGCGCAGATCTTGTGGGACCATCGTCACGTCAGTCATTGGTACTCGGGAATGAGCGACCGTGATGAAGAGACATCGATGGTCGTTCCGCACGCTTATTTTGGCCACCCGGATATCCAGTGGATCAATCGCCGCGCGTTTGGAACCCGCACACGAACCGCTGATGTGACGCGACGTATCTACGCGCTGGCGGACTACTTAAAAGGAACGTTGTACGAGTTCACTCGCCGGTACAACTTGGATCTGTTGATCGTGCAAAATGCGTTGTGCATTCCGATGAACATTCCCTTAGGCGTCGCCATCACCCACTTTATCGCCGAGACTGGTTTTCCGACGATCGCGCATCACCATGATTTTTACTGGGAACGCGATCGATTTTCGGTTTCGGCCGTGACCGATTTGCTGTGGATGTCGTTTCCACCCGCGCTGCCGCAAATCCAAAACGTAACGATCAATTCGTTCGCCCAAGAAGACTTGGCGCACCGTCGCGGGGTGTCGTCAATTTTAATTCCAAACGTTTTGGATTTTGAAACCGAGCCCGAGGAAGCAGACGATTACGCACGAGGGTTTCGCAAAACGATAGGGATCGAAGAAGACGACATTATGTTTTTGCAGCCCACTCGTGTGGTGCCGCGAAAAGGAATCGAACACGCGATCGCGCTGGTTGCAGCCTTGAAAAACGATAAGTGCAAACTGGTGATTTCGCACGCCAGTGGTGACGAAGGCGACGAGTATTTGACAGCCTTGAAAGAACTGGCCGAAAGCAGTGGTGTCGATTTGCGGTTGTGCGACACCCAAGTCGGGGACAAACGAGCGACCAACGCCGACGGCAGCAACGTCTACACGCTTGCGGACGCCTATTCCCAAGCCGACTTTATCACCTATCCAAGTATCTACGAAGGGTTTGGTAACGCACTTTTGGAAGCGTTTTATTATCGCAAACCGGTTTTGGTGAATCGTTATTCCATTTACGTAGCAGACATCGAACCCAAGGGGGCGAAAGTCATCGCTATGGACGGTTACTTAACCAAAGACGTCGTCGCAAAGGTTCAAAAGATCATCGACGACCGTGAATATCGCGAAGAGATGGTCGACTTTAACTACGAAATCGGTAAAGCTTTCTTCAGCTACAGCGTGCTGCGACGCAACCTTCGAGCGTTGGTGACGAACTTCACCGGCCAAGACAATCTGTAAACAAACGGATTCGCAGCACGATCGTTCTTGAGTCGACCATCCTACGTCACTGACGATGTTGACCAACAGCCTTTGTTGTGACCATTGACCGAAAGCACTGATGAACGATCTGATCAAAAAAATCTATGGCCATGTTCCTGCGGAATTGGCTGACGCTCTAGAACGCCTGTGCCAAGACGCGTCGGACATCGGCCCCGACCGCGAACTTTGGAACGAACAAGACGTCGTGCTGATCACTTACGCCGATCAAGTACGCGAAGAAGGCGCCACACCACTGGCAGCACAACAGGCTTTCTTGCTGGATTACGCTGTCGACGAGATCATCAACTGCGTTCACTTGTTGCCGTTTTGTCCGTACACCAGCGACGACGGTTTTTCCGTGGTCGATTACCTGGCTGTCGATCCCGATTCAGGTAGCTGGAACGACATCGCGAACTTGGGTGACGTGTTCGACCTGATGTTCGACTTGGTTTTGAACCACTGTTCGCAAAAACACCAGTGGTTTCAGTCTTACTTAGAAGACGACCCGAACTACGCAGATTTTTTCATCGATCAAGATCCCAGTGTCGATCTATCCGGCGTCACACGGCCACGAAGTTTGCCGTTGTTGACCCCGTTTGATTCGCCATCGGGAACCAAAAACGTCTGGACGACTTTTAGTGCCGACCAAGTGGACCTGAACTACGCCAATCCCAAAGTCATGCTGGCGATGATCGAAACGCTGGTCGACTACGCACGACGGGGTGCTCGCATCATTCGCCTGGATGCGATCGCCTATCTATGGAAAGAAGTCGGCACGAATTGTATCCACCTGCCGCAAACTCACGCGGCCGTCCAATTGATGCGCAGCGTCCTGGACAAAGTAGCTCAAGGCACGCTGGTTTTGACCGAGACAAATGTGCCGCATGACGAAAACATCAGCTACTTTGGCGACGGCAATAACGAAGCTCACATGGTTTACCAGTTCAGCTTGCCACCGTTGCTGCTGGACGCTGTTCACAGTGCCGACACGTCTGTTTTGAAAACTTGGCTCGCGTCGCTGAAACCACCCGCCGAAAACGCAACCTTCTTTAACTTCACCGCGTCTCACGATGGAATCGGCGTGCGTCCCCTGGAAGGCATCGTGCCGCCAGAACGCGTTTTGAAACTGGCCGATATCGTGCGTTCGCACGGCGGCAAAGTCAACACGCGTCGCAATTCAGACGGCAGCGATAGTCCTTACGAATTGAACATCACCTATTTGGATGCGATCGCCGATCGCGCGAGCGTTTCGCCCGCCGTGCACTCGCGTCGATTCTTGGCCACACAAGCGATCATGTTGGCGATGCAAGGTGTCCCAGCGGTGTACTTCCACTCGCTTGTTGGTTCGCCCAACGATATCGAAGGGATGAACCAGTCGGGACAAAACCGACGAATCAATCGACACAAGTATGACCGAAGTGAATTGGACGAAGCGCTTTCGCAAGCCGATTCGCTGCAACGACGCGTGTTCGATGGTTACCGCCGGTTGTTGCAAGAACGCTGTAATTTGGCCGCGTTTCATCCCAACGCATCGCAGCGAGTATTGGACTTGCTCGATGACGGCCTGCTGGGCTTTGTGCGTGAGAGTAAAGATGGCGAGCAAGTCGTCGTGCTTGCGAATTTGACCGACCAGCGTCGCACGATCGACAGCGACGCAACCGATTTGCGACACGATGTGTTGGCCATCCAAGACTTGGCCGATGGAAAAGCAATTCCCATGCGACCATTTCAAGTCCGATGGCTGGTAAGTCGTTCAAAGTAGCCGTCAATCTTCCGGCGACGGCTATGGTTATGGTTCTGGTTATCCGCCGAGCTGTTTATCCACCGAGTTGGGCACGCAGCGTTTTCATTCCACGGTGCAACAAACCTGCTACCGCACCGGTCGACTTGTCCATCTTCGTGGCCACTTCGCTTAATTTCAGTCCATCCAAGTAATGCAGTCGGACTGCGTCGCGCTGGGCTTCGGGCAAACGTTCTACCGCTTCGGCGACCTGCAATACGTTTTCGCCAA
>CAZZDZ010000009.1:0-6024 GCA_964652675.1 uncultured Pirellulaceae bacterium | reverse complement strand
ATGTCGAATTGGTTGCTGCCATGGGATTTTGTTCGTTCATCGTTTCGCTGATCGCATCGCAGACGACATCGGCCAATTGATCGATCTCGTCATCACTGCTGACCAATGGCGGCATCAAGATAATGACATCTCCAAGAGGTCGAATCCAGACTCCTTTGGAGATCGCCCGTTCACAAACGGCCCTCCCCAATTCACCTGGCTGTTCAAATGTTTGTTTTGTTTCACGATCGGCGACCAATTCGATACCAATCATCAAGTCTCGTCCGCGGATATCGCCAACGTTCGGGTGCTGGCGAATTCGTTCCAATCCACCCCGCAAACGCTTGGCCTTGTCGGGTACTTGCGCGATCAAGTTGCTGTCGAAAATCAAATCAATCGATGCCAACGCGGCGGCCGCGGCAAGCGGGTTTCCACCGAACGTGTGGCCATGAAAAAACTGCTTGGATGCCGAGGTGGGTGCCAGAAAAGCATCGAAGACATGCGGTCGCGCCAGCGTCGCAGCCATTGGCAAATAACCCCCGGTCAAACCTTTGCCCATGCACATGATGTCGGGCGTGACCGATTCGTGCTCGCAAGCAAACAGTTTTCCGGTTCGCCCAAAACCCGTTGCCACTTCGTCACAGATCAACAAAACGTCGTATTGATCGCACAGTTTGCGAACCTTGGCCAACAAACCCACCGGGTGAGTAATCATGCCAGCAGCGCCTTGCACCAACGGCTCCATCACGACCGCCGCCAGCGATGCATGATGTTCTTTTAAGAGACTTTCGATTTGGCCTGCGTAATGTTCGCACGCATCGTCGGCCGATACGCCGTCTGGCAATCGATACGTGCATGGCACCGGACCACGAACCGGAGAGAAAAGGATCGGCGCAAACAACTGATGAAAGTACTTGATCCCGCCCAATGAAACCGCGCCGGTCGTATCACCGTGGTAAGCTTGGCTCAGCGCAAGGTATCTCGTTTTCTCTGGTCGCGGTTCAGATCGTTGTTGCCAATACTGAAACGCCATCTTCAAAGCAGCTTCGACCGCCGACGAACCATCGCAACTGAAAAACACATGCGAAAGATCACCAGGCGAAATTTCGACCAACCGATCGGCCAATCGATCCGTTGTCTCGCCAGACATTCCCAGCGAAGTCACATGGGCGACCCGATCAAGCTGGCTGCGGATGGCGCTGTTGATCACCGGATGATTGTGGCCGTGGACGTTACACCACAGGCTGGAAACACCATCAAACAGTTTTCGCCCATCGGTTGTCTCCAAATAGCAACCATCGGCGCGTTGAATCGCCAACGGCTGATAGCTGGCCATTTGCGTAAACCCATGCCAGTGACTGGAACGCTGTTGACTGGATCCCTGTTGACCCAATAGCTGCGTGCCTGTTTCTGATGGCGTCTGGGGACTGTTTTGCTGGGAAAACCCGTTGTTTTTGGTCATTCGCTGATCGGTTAATTACTCATTTGCGGTTCGCGTGGCCGCAAAAAGACGCTAAAAAGGATAAATCGTTTTCGACTCTGTCAAAACTATTTTGGAGTGGCCCACGGATGGCTCGCGAAGCAGTCTACCAACAAACCGATCCCGAAACCGCCACCGAAGCGATGATGCCACAGGAACAAGACGGTTCGCTGCGTCCGCGACGGATGGACGAAATGGTCGGTCAGCGTGACGTGATCGAACGTTTGAAGATCGCGATCGATGCCGCTCAGGGTCGCGGCGAACCACTCGGGCACATTCTGTTTGACGGCCCGCCTGGATTGGGCAAGACAACTTTTGCGACGGTCATCCCAGCGGAAATGGGTTCGCACGTCCACATGGCAAACGGTGCGGGGTTAAAAGCCCCCAAAGATCTGTTGCCCTATTTGACGAACTTGGCCGAAGGCGACGTGTTGTTTATCGACGAAATCCACCGAGTCCCAAAGTCAGTCGAAGAGTACTTGTATACGGCGATGGAAGATTACCGTATCGATATCGTCTTGGGCGACGGCGTCAGTGCCCGCACATTGAACTACGAATTGCGTCCGTTCACATTGATCGGGGCAACAACCCGCGCCGGAATGTTAAGCGCGCCTCTGCGTGATCGGTTCCAAATCCGCGAACACTTGGGATGGTACACCGAAGAAGAGTTGTGCGAGATCGTACGTCGCAACTGCGTCAAATTAAAAGTCCCGGTTGACGACGGAGCAGCTCAGGTGGTCGCAGCCCGCAGTCGTCGAACACCACGACTGGCGAACAATCGTCTGCTGTGGATCCGCGATTACTCCCAAAGCAAAGCGGACGGCAAACTCGATGCGACCATCGCTAAAATGGCGCTCGACATGATCGGCATCGACCAATTGGGCTTGGACAAACAAGACCGTGGTTATTTAGACACGTTGATACGTATTTTTGTCGGCGGACCAACGGGCTTGGACGCGATCGCGCATACGATGAACGTCAGTAGCGATACGCTGGAAGACGAAGTCGAGCCTTTTCTGTTGCGAAGCGAATTGATCGTCCGAACACGCCGCGGCCGAATCGCAACCAGCAAGGCGTACCAGCACATGAAACTACCACCACCCGAAGCAAGTGCGTAGCGTCACGGATCGGGCCGTGGATCGCTGGAACGATTCATCGCAGTGAAGCCGTATTCAAAATAGAGCAACGCAAGAGCCACACTTCGCCGCAGCACTCAATTCGCCGCCGCACACAACACGATGATAGATTCTACGCCCAAGCCGCTTGACGTGATCGCGGTGGGCGCTCATCCAGACGATGTCGAAATCGCGTGTGGTGGAACACTCGCCAAACTTGTCCAACAAGGAAATCGTGTTGGCATCGTTGACTTGACCGATGGAGAACCGACTCCAAACTCATCGGGCCCCGAAGTCCGGTTGGCCGAAGCAAACGAGGCAGCCAAAGCACTGGGCGTCCACGAGCGAATTCAATTGGATCTACCCAACAGACGATTGTTCGATTCGTTCGAGCATCGGGTCGCGTTGGCAAAAGTATTTCGTCGATACCGACCGAAATTGGTCATTGGCTTTGGTGACAAGACGCCAACCGCATCGCCGGACCACTACCAAGCCATGTTGATCACGGACGCCGCGGTTTTTTACAGTCGGCTATGCAAGTGGGAACAGCATTTTGGAGACTTGCCCGTTCACACGGTCAGTAGGCAATTGTATTTTCGGCTTGCCGTAGAGCCCAGCACGATCGTCGGCAATCATTACCACACGATCGTAGACATCAGCGAAACGTTGGAGCAAAAGATCCAATCAATCCAGTGCTACCGAACCCAATTCGATCACAAACCAGGGATCATCGATCGCGTCCGCGCCGCTGCAGTCGTAACAGGATCGCTAGCCAGTGTCGCAGCCGGAGAATCGTTCGCAGCCGCACGGCCATTTGCCGTGAACGATTTGATGCAAACAGTGAACGTGTAATCGCTGGAACTCGGTTACTTCGTTAAAACCCAATCGATTACTCCGCGATCATCCCAAGATCGCGCCCCAGTTGGCTCGGTGGTGGCAAGGGGATGTCTTCGATCACCTCGTCGATGATCGTGGGGGCGGCGGGCGTTAATACAGGACCGTCGATTGTTGCGGGACCGCTTGGCATTGCATCGTGATCTGGCAGGCTGTGAGCTGGCACGTTGTGATCTATCGTTGCGCTGTGATGCGATGGTTGGCTTGTTTCTTGGAACGTTCCGCTGGAACTTTGGACTGCCGACGGATTGAATCCGCCTCGCGTCAACGGCGCTGGTCGGCTGACGTCCGATGGGTTGGCGTACGGTGTCAGATATTTGCCAACGTGTACCGCGTCAGCAGCCGCGCGGCCTGCCCACTGGCCTTCGGCAAGCTGGACTTGGTTGTAGGCCAGTAACGATCCCTTTTGGCGATGGAAGTCGCGGATGGCCAAACTGTAGTCAGTCAGTGATCGATAAAAATCAGTCTCGCTGGTGACGACTTGGCGCTGAGCTTGCAATAGGAAATTAATGTTGTCGCTGCCGTCGCGATAACGCCTGGCGAGCACATCGACTTGTTTTAGATCTGCCAAGTATCGGTTGTAATTTGTATCCAGTAGCCGAAACGCCAATTTGACTTGGCGCGCCGCTTCGGAGAGATCATGGCTGACTCGAAGTTCTGATTCAGATAGAACGGCTCGTTCGCGATTCAGATTCAGCTTGGCATGTGAAACCGCAAGACTGGCGGTCCTCAACCCGACCGGAAAGTTCATTTCCAAGCCAGCTTGCCACTCCTGGAAATCGCCGTCCGTAATCGATTGATACAGATTGTCTCCGAAACCTGCGTCCGATCGACCAATCAAGTCGTCGCCCAGCCCGCGCCAGCGGTATTGCCCCAAGAAATCCAGCCTTGGGCGAAGATTCAAACGCGCGGCCCTAAGTTCCAGCTCGCGTCGCTTCACGTTGAACTTTTGTCGACGAATCTCCACGCGACGATGCAGCGCCTGGCCCAACGCGCTCTCCCAATCGAAAATAACGGGCGCGTCGGTTGGCTTGCTGGCGGGTTTGATCAAACGCCCGTCGGTAGCAGCAAGCCCAATGAGATAACGCAATCTTTGTTCGGCAGCATAAAGTCCCTGCTGTCCTCCGAGCGCCGATTCGACTTGTGCTTGGAATTGGTAGTACTGCGATTGTGCCTGAGCTTCTTCGTCCACTCGTCCCGCGCCGACTTCCAAACGCACTTCCTGGTACTGGAAAGTCTGTTGTGCGGACTCGCGACCTTTCACGGCCGCATCCAAGACGCGGTAGGCAAGCACCAGATCCCAGTAAGCTTGTTCAACATCGGCCACGAGCGTGATCATCGCGGTTTCAAAGTCGGCCAATGCGACATCTTCATTGACTCGCGCAATCAGGACACCGTTGTATACCCCTGGTGTCGTTGTCGGTCCGGCGATGCGGTTAAATTCCGTGCCGGATCCTTGTAGCAATGGCTGTCGCCATTCTGCTTCGATCCAGCCAACGTAGTCACTGTTGAATGCCCGGAACGGTTGATTGCTGCGGTTGTAATTGACAACGTGCCGCAAAGCGAACGAAGCACCCTGGGCGGTTTGTTTTGACAATTCACCGGTGTAATTCGCCCCGGTTGCTTGCAGTGCACTTGGTGTAAAAGCCGCCGTCACTCCGCCTTGCGCGACATTGTTAGGCGTGTCTGTTTTTGTCCACAACAATTGTTGAGTCAGCTGAGCGTCAAAGGCAGCCAACGCTGCTTCGGTACCCAACTGCGGGCTTGCCGCTGTCAGGGCGGGATCAAAGACCGTGCTTGTGGCTTGCGGCGCGGTGACGATCGTGCCACCGATGGTGCGCAGTACCGGGCTTTTCTGAACAGCCAACTGCACGGCTTCTTGCAGGGTCAGGTCAAACGTTTCCAGTTTGGCGGGGTCTTCCAACACGTGAGGTTCGATTGCCGATTTTGCTTCGATTGACGGAGCGGTTTGGCTGTCTTTGACATCTGGGTATTCGACCTGAATTCCATAGTTGTCATGGAACGTGACCTTGGAATCGCCCGATGTGGGGGCGACTTTTCCCATCAAGCCGCAACCAGACGTCGCTAACAACATCCCTGCCAGCGCAAGCCGTTTGGCGCGGACGCGGAAGGAGTTTGCCTGATTTCGGTTCGAGGGCATGATGGTACTACGCAAGGTACGGCACTTGCTGTCTACCGGGTTCAGCCAACCTGAACGTCCGCGCAGAAAGTTACTAGTGCTGCGATCCTTATCGACCGAAAATTGCCGCGTTCTAGAATAACCGACACAAGAAACGAATCATAAGAATCCGACAAAGCCGCAGAGCCATCAAGGTCGTGTCAGACTTTGACGACTAGGACGGGATTGCATCTAGCGATTTGCAAAATGCTAGCGAGCCGAATAGATGAAGGCGGTCGTTGACCCTGATTAGGCCGTCGCGAAGTCGTCAAGACTTTCGCTACTAGGTTGTTTGCCAACTAGCGTGTTGTTGATCTTGCGTAGGCGGGATCGCGGCGAAGTTCACCGCTTAGTGAAACTCCGCGTTGCGACAGTTC
>CAZZDZ010000008.1:31986-41932 GCA_964652675.1 uncultured Pirellulaceae bacterium | reverse complement strand
GCTAGTAAACTCTCTAGCTTTCGGCCAGTTGCTTTTCGACATTTTGCAGAAGGTGCTGATACCGTTCCAGCGTTAGCTTGACACCAAGTCGCTCGGCGGTTTCGCACAGCAGTCTCAAAGCGTGGACTTTGATTTTTGGCGGAGCCGACACCGCTCGTCTAATCCCGCACGCTCGCAGCGCGGCCATCGCATCAGCATCTTTGCCTAGTGCCAAGAGTGCTTTTCCTTTGATCAGATATCCTTGCGGCGAAAGTTCGTCGACATCCAGGATTTGATCGACGAACACGATCGCCCTTTCTGCTTCATCCGTATCCAACAACGCTTCGGCGATCACGATATTCAGGTGTTTCATCTTCGGATGGCGAGCAAGTCTTGCCTTGCAAACCTCAATCCGACGACCGCACCAGTCTTGTTCACTGCGTTTCAATTCTCGCGCAGTCTCGGAGGTGTCTAGTCTTGTGTTCAGGTCATGAACTTCGCGGTACAGTTGTAGCGACCGGGCCAAGAGCGCTTCTTCATACTCCCAAACGATCGTTTCGTTGTCCGGAAAAATCTTCTTGGCCTGTTCCAATAAACGCTTTGCTTCCAATGGGCGTTCTTCGGAGCGATAGATCGCGGCTAGTTCCAAGAACCCGTCTGAATCGGTTGGGTTGGATTTCAGTCGACGCTCTAATTCTTGCCGTCGCAACAGCTTGACTTTTTTTGGGTCGTCGTCGGTGCTGTCTTTTGAAGTGTCACTAGAAGAAGGCATTTTTGGCGCAGCCATTGGGGAAAACCGCAATTGAGAAGAGGATTCAAGCGTCTATTGTGAATCAAACTCACCTGCGAAGCAATCAAAAGTTTCCTGCGAAGCAACCAGAGGTTTCCTGCGGTGCTACGGTCGGGGCCGTTTCAGCGATCTGGTATTCAAGCGACCTGGGATTCAAGCGACCGCTCGATAAAGACGGTCTACTCGTTCGGCGCTCAATTCGATCGGGTTGAAAGTTCCCGTCCACTGTTTCAACGCGTCTTGGACGAAGACGTTGATGCCAGATTGGGGAATCGACAATTCGTCCAACGATGTCGCCAAGCCGGCTTCGCGCATCCAGCCAACAACCATGTCGGCCAAGCGATCTGGTGCATCGTCCGTTTTTACTGTGGGGTCGATTTCTCGCAGCAACTCGCAGTACCAATCGGCGTGTTTGGCGCCGTTCATCCGAATCACGGCGGGCAACATCATCCCAACGGCTTGTCCATGAGTGATATCGTGATGTGCGGTTAATGGATTTGCGGTCGCGTGGGCTGCGCCCAGCATGGACGTTTCGATCGCCATCCCGGCAAAACATGCGCCGACTTGCATCTCGCTTCGCGCTTCGATGTCACCAGGATTACTTAGCACTTGCGAAAAACCTTTGGCCAACAATCCGAATGCACGACGGCTGTACATGACGGACATCGGATTGCGACGTTTGGAAACGTACGTTTCGATCGCGTGGGAAATCGCGTCGATCCCAGTCAGCGCGGTGACGCGCGGCGGTTGGGTGACGGTCAGCAGTGGGTCCAAGATTGCGATTCGACACGCCGCTCTTGGGTCGCCGCAGGCCATTTTGGTATGCGTTTCGGCATCACTTATCAGTGCAAACGATTGAGCCTCGCTGCCAGTCCCCGATGTCGTGGGAACAGCGATCATGGGCAGCAGATCGGTTGTCGCTTTTCCAACCCCGTGATAATCGTGAATGGTGCCACCACAGGAATAAACAAAATTGATTCCTTTGCAGCAATCCATGCTTGATCCACCACCAAGGCCGATCAACAGATCCGGTTTGACTTCGGCAGCTTTTCGCACTCCCGCGTCGACCATTGCGGACGTTGGGTTTTCGCCAAAGTCATGAAACGATTCGACCCGTAACCCGCTTTCACGAAGCGACGCCACTCCGGCTTCGAAGTGACCGGCATCGACCAATCCAGAATCCGTCACCACCAACACACAGCTTGGTTGAAACGACGACGCCAATTCGCCCAACTGGCCAATGGTTCCTTTGCCGAACACGAATCGAGTGCGGTTATGAGTATCGAAAGGCAGCATGCGGTTGGGCGTGTTTGGACTGGTAACGGGAGTCCCCAAAAATTGGGGGCGAATCGGGCGTGTGGACGGCTGATTGATATCTAACACTGTAAGTACCCGTACGGTTTCGAGCCACGCCTAATAGAAACGACACAAAAAGAGATTTGTCGCAAATGAACTTGGTTTGGAGAGTTTAGATCTGGAAATTCGCGTCTTGCCCGCTCGTCGAATCACCGTTATTTCCTCCGCGAACTCGTAACTGCGGCGTTTCCATGGTGACGGTCGTGTTGGGCGAAACGGATTTGGTAATCCAAACGCTGGAACCGATGACGCTGTTTCGACCAATGACGGTGTTTCCGCCCAAGATCGTTGCGTTGGCGTAAACGACCACACTGTCTTCGATGGTGGGGTGTCGCTTTGTTCCCCGAATCAATTGGCCTTCGTCATCCGTTTTAAAGCTCAATGCGCCCAGCGTCACACCTTGGTACAGTTTGACGTGCTGGCCGATTTCGCAAGTTTCCCCCACCACCACGCCAGTGCCGTGATCGATAAAGAAATAATCTCCGATCGTCGCACCAGGGTGAATGTCGATGCCGGTTTGTTGGTGCGCCCACTCCGTCATCATTCGCGGAATGAACGGCACGGATAGCTGATGCAACGCATTTGCAATGCGGTAAATCGTGATCCCCTCGAAACCCGGATAACAGAAAACGACTTCGTCTGTTGTTTGACAAGCCGGATCGCCATCGTAGGCGGCTTGGACGTCCGTCGCCAAAACGCGCCGAAGTTGCGGAATGCGTTTTAGAAATTCAATCGCCATGGCTTGACCCTTGGCTTCAAAATCAACATCGCTTTCACAGTCACTGTGATTGTGGTTCACGCGGTCTTCATGCCGCAGCGCGCGCGCGATTTGCGTCGTCAACTGATCGTGCAATGAATCGATCAAACCGCCAACGTGGTAGCGAATGTTGCCACTGTGCAAACCGACTTTTCGGCGATACCCCGGATACAGAATATCTTTGAGATCCATCAAGATCGCCACGACCGCTTCGTAGCTGGGCAACGCACAGTGCCCCAAATGGTTGATCGCATCGTCCGGCGTATAGGTCGCCACGATTTCTTCGGTCAGTTTCGGCAACTGTTCTTTCAGACGAACGTCGGATGCCACGGTAAAGCTCTGGTTCTGTGGGGCGGGTTTCTGCGGGAAAGATTCAGCGGGAAAGATTCTGGGGAACAGATTTTTCTAGGTGGGGGCGAAGCTACCATTGTTTGCCGCCAGCGGTCGGTTGACCAGTACGTCAAACCAAATCCGAACCGCAAACACGCAGATCACTGGTAGCTTAAAAAGGGAAATGACCAACGAAGACGGAATCGTTCGTTGGCCATTCTCTTGCAGTCGTGCGGTGTACCAGAATCATGTCTTTGAAAGCTGTCAAACACAGACACCTGGCGTTGCAATTGCGTTCTGATCTATCGGCCAATCGTTGGCGGATTGTCGACCAAGAAGTCGCGTGGGCCACGTACGGTGTAGTACGGATAGGCGACTTGCCCGGTTGGTGGACCAGGGTTGACTGGGCGAGCATTCAAGCTTTGTGCTGCGTTGTGCCCCAAAAGGCCAGGTTGTAAGTGGGAGCTGTAGTCCAGTCCACCGGACTGCCAGCCCAATGCTCCGGCACGACATCCGACACGTCCGTTGCATGCACCGCCGCCATTCAAACCCACGAGTCCTGCAGCACGGCTGCCAACACCTCTAAGTCCGCATGCACCACCACAACTGCCGTTGCATCCACCGTTACATCCGCCCAGTGCGCCACCGGCTCTTGCGAGTGCGCCACCGCCAAGGATGCCACCGCCGCCACATTTTCCGTTTGAACAGCCAGGGCCGCAGGCAGCGCTACTGCCGAAGATCCCACCGCCGCCGCCACTTGAGCAGCCGCCATTGGAACCTGTCGAACAACAGCCCGAAAACGCGAACATCATTCCTGCCAACGATCCGATCAATAACCAACGATTCATCGCCGATATCCTTCCGAGCGTGTGTGACGTCGCAAGACGGCACACGTGATTTGAAATATTGAGTCATACAAGCAGAAGGGGCCGCGCGGGCGACAACTTACGAGAACACTTGCATCAGTCTTTCATTTCGGCCCTCTAACCGGCTCGGTGCACACAATCACTGTAACCGAATCAGACAGCACAAAATCGCACTCGCAAGGATTCCACAAGTTGCCTGGATTGTTGCTAGCAGACCCATCGCAGCAAAAGTCTCGCTTGTCATGCTCGCGATTCGCATGGTATCTCCGCCTTGGATTAAGACGATGCGCAACACTGTCCAACGCAGCAACACTGTCCAACGCAGCAACACTGTCACACCCTAGGTTGCGACGCCCAAAGATTCCTTTTTAAGGACTGACAAATGCGACGAATCATCTTTTGCCTAATTGCCCCGCTGGCATTCGCCATGTTGCAAAGCAGTTCGGCACAAGCACAGATCACCACGCCGCGACTGACCACGCTGGAAATCGACGAAAACGTAAAGCTGAAAGAACGGCTGATCAACCGATTACACGCCACCACACCGGCCCAGCAGGCGTACGTTAACTTTGTCGTCAGCCAAGTCAAAGCCAACCGGTTGGAGACGCGTTTGGTCGTCGCAATTGAGCGATACGCCATCCGTCGCAACCAACAGTTTCCAATCTTGTTCTTTGAACGGGCATTAAGGAACGAAGCGTTACGCCGCGGAGTCACGCTGCCATCGATACGGCAGTTCGCATCGACCAGAACGCCAGCCAGGTAAAGGTTCGGGCAAAAGCAGTGAAATCGCTTACTGGGCGCGAATGGCTGCGTTGATCGCGTTGGACAGGCGGGCCAGTTGTGCCGCGTCGTAGCTTGGCAAGATTGCAATCGTGGCCAGTTCTTTGGTCCAGGAGACGTTTTGGCCGGGGGGAAGCTGCTCGAGCGCAAAGGCTCGTTCTGTTGGAAAACCAAGCGTAAATGCGCTGCCATCAACGTGCACGTTTCGCTGCTCTTTGGTTCCCGCGGCGACGATTCGCAGCGGCTCGATTGCAGGCCGCAACTGACCAGCAGCATTCTTGCCCAGCAGCCACACCAATGTCGCGCTGCTGCCGGTTTTGGCGTCGATCCACATCATGTGTCGCGTTACATAGTCGCGGTGCTTTCCATCACGATGCATCAGAGACGGTGCGTCAAAGATAATCAGCTTGGTGGTTTGGACAATAATTTTTAGTTTGGCAAGACGAGCTTCGTTTTGACTGAGCACTCGCCGCTGGATAAATCCCAGGTCGGCGCCAAGAGAGCTTTGGGTTTCAGATGTAATCACCACCTGTTGGCCAGCGATGGGCATCGAATATCCCACGGCCAATTCATCAAGCTCATAAGTGTTATCGCTTTGTTTGTTCTTAACCGTTGCCATGATCGTCAACGCCAGTTGCGTTGCAGCTTGCCGCATCGATTCGGACAATTTGTCGACGTCACCGCTGTTGATTTTTGGTGTCGCTAGTAGCACCAAACGATTCCAGCGACCATTTGGATTACTCGAAACGACCTTGGTTCCGGCGGGCAAAGTGGCGACGGGCTGCGTCGCAGGTTGTGCCGCTGTGGTTGACGCAAGCATCGCAAAACATACTCCAGCAGCACAGACTGTCATCATCCGCAACAAGACGAACGGCCCGCTAAACTGGCCACGACAACTCCTGATCTGCTTTTGGTTGAGCATGTGGTAGGTTACTGCAAAGAATAAGATCTACTGAATTTTGATCGAACGGCAACGATAGAAACACGAATGACGAACACAAACCAAAGCGACCAAGTGAGTGTCGGGGCGATCGTGTCGCTCAACAACGTCAGCAAGCATTATCGTGATGGAAATGTTCAAGCACTTGATAGTGTATCGCTTGAAATATTTCCTGGTGAATTTTTGTCGATCATGGGAAAGAGTGGAAGCGGAAAATCGACGATGCTCCACATGATTGGCGCCCTAGATCGCCCAACTTCGGGGGAAGTCTGCTTCAAGGGAGATTTTATCGATGCCAACACGAACTTGGATCGGATTCGGTCTCGTGAAATCGGATTCGTTTTTCAGTCGTTCTACTTGCTGCCCAACCTGACAGCGCTCGAAAACGTTCAGGTGCCGATGTTCGAGGGGGATTTGGATTCAGGTAGTCGATCTGGCGAGGCGGCTCGATTGCTGGGACTGGTTGGTTTGGGGGATCGCTTGAATCATCGGCCCAATGAACTTTCAAACGGCCAACGCCAAAGGGTCGCGATCGCACGATCGCTGGCCAATCGTCCGTCGATCCTGCTGGCGGACGAACCAACCGGGGCGTTAGATAGCCAAAGTGGAAATGAAGTGATGGAACTGCTTGGATCGTTGAATCGAGAGCACGGCACAACATTGGTTGTCGTAACACACGATCAAAGTGTGGCCGATCGAGCGGATCGCACATTGGTTTTGGTCGATGGAACGATTCAACCGTAGTGCCCGGCCCGATTCGGCTATTGCACCAACAAACTTGCCAATTGTTTGACTTGGGGCATTTGCACCATGCTGTGGTGATGTCCGCCGACGTATTGGACTTGGACATCGTTGGCCAGCTTTGACCAACCGCGATCTTCACTGGTTTTTATCTCGAACGGCACTTCGCTTGGTCGAACCAGCAGAATCGATGTGTCGATGGGCTTGATCGAATAGTTACTGGATAGTTCGACGTGATTGTGAAAAAGCGACTGCAAATCTTCGATGACTTGTTGGACAACTTCCTGAGGCGTTTCGTCTTTGAGCACGCCCAAGTTGACTGCGTGCTGCCACAAAAATGGCAACTGGTCTTTTGCGTTCAATTCGCTCAATTCATCCAATGTCAAATCCAGTCCGTACTCTTGGCCGCTGGCCATTTCGCTATCGTCGACCAAGTCCGTTGATCCTGCGGGAATTGTGCTGTCCAGCAAGATCAACTTTTCCACCTCGTCGCCCTGCTGCATCAACTGTTGTGCGATTTCGTATGCGATGATTCCGCCAAGTGACCAACCTCCCAGCGTGTAGGGGCCATCGGCTTGGGCTACTTTGATCGCTTCGATGTAGTCGGCAGCCATTTCGGCCAAACTGGATGGTAGCGGTTCGCGACCGTGAAGTCCCCGTGAGCGTATCGCAAACAATGGTTGCTGTTCGTGTAGTTGATCGGCAAGTTCGCGATAGCAGACAACAATCCCACCGGGAGGGTGGATCATGAATATGGGTGGGCGATCACCGCTCTTTTTCAAAGGTGCCAGCAAAGGGTGGTTCGCAGCGGTGACATTGCTTTCGCCGCCCGTCGCCGAATGTATGTCCGTCATGACGCTACGGCTGTAAGCGGTGACCGATTCCATCGAAAAACGCGACGCCATTTCCGTTTCGTAAAGCTGAACGAGCCGCTGTGCGAGCTTGGCGATGTCGGCAAGGTCGAACAACAATGCGGTGGGAACGTGTACGCCCAAGGCTTCGGAAAGCTTGGACGTCATCATTGCCGCTTGCAAAGAGCTGCCGCCGAGCTGAAAGAAATTTTGGTTTACGCCAACGGGAGTGACTTCCAGCATATCCGCCCACATGTCGGCAAGATAACGCTCTAGCGGTGTTGATGGTGCGACGTAGTCAACCGTGCTGGCTTGGTCGACGCTGTCGGGCAACCGCTTTCGATTGACTTTTCCGCTTGAACCGATGGGCAGTTCGCCAAGGATCTGCCAAGCATTGGGGCGTTTGTAAGCCGGCAAATGATCAGCAACGTGGCGGCGAAGTGAATCAATCAACTGCTGATGATCACTCTTTGGGTCCACTACCGTGATGAACGCCGCCAACTGCGCTGCGGATGTGTCGGCGTGGATAACTTTCACGGCTGCGTTTTGCACGGATGGATGAATTCGTGTGACGGATTCGACTTCTTCCAGCTCGATTCGATAGCCACCGATTTTGACTTGGTCGTCGATTCGCCCAATAAACTCCAGTTGTCCATCAGTACGACGGCGACCGATGTCGCCCGTCAAATACGCCCGTGATGAACTGCCGTCTGCGTTTTGTAATGAAACAAATTTCTGCTGCGTCAATTCGGGGCGGTTCAAGTAGCCGAGAGCAAGGCCTCTTCCGCGGATCGCCAGCTGACCTGGAACGGTATCGGGAACCCGGTTGAACGAATCGTCCAGCACTAAGACTTCGGTGTTGAGGATTGGTTTGCCGATTGGAATGGGGCGGCGCGAGTCTTGCTCTTTTACTTCATGCGCCGTCGCTTCAACGGCTGCCTCGGTTGGGCCGTAAAAATTCCAAATTTTCGCCGCTGAATGTTCCCAAATCAGTTCGGGCAATTCGACGGGCATGCTCTCGCCGCCGGCCCAAATCTGTTGAATGCATCGGCACTCTTTGAATCGTGGATGTGCGATGATCAGCCGCAGCAGACTTGGTACTGCCATGAGCACGGTAATTTGTTCGCGAATGACTTGTGCGATCAATGCGTCAATGTCGCGATCGGTTTGATCGTCAACCCAAATCACCTGAGCGCCTTGCGCGAGTATCGAGAACGTCATGCCAAAACCAGCATCAAATTGATGCGAAAAGGGCATCAACAGCCGGTCGCTTGGTTCCAAAACGACTTGGTCGCTGCGCCAACGCAACGTGTTGGCGATCGCATCGTGCGACACCATCACTCCCTTGGGGCGTCCCGTCGTCCCCGAAGTGTAAATGACATAGGCCACGTCATCGGGCTTGGGTGGCTGTGGTTGACCCAAAGCAGTCGATTCAACCGTCAATTCGTCAATCGTCACAACGTTGGCAGTCGATCCGCTGGCCCATTCGCAATCGCGTTGGACGATGATCAGTTTCGCTTGGGTGTCGTCGATCAAGTCCGCACAGGCCACCGCTGGCTCCTTGGCATCGATTGGGATCACCGCAGCACCACTTTTCATCACTCCCAGAATTGCGGTGATCGCTGATGCGCCTCGATCGGCGCAAACACAAACATAATCGCCGCGCCCAATTCCCCGTTGGTGTAAGTTGGCTGCAATGGTCGCGGCCGATTGTTGAAACTGTTGATAAGTTTGGGTCTGGCCATTGTCTTGTGTTGCCAACGCCGAACTATCGTGGGAAACAAGATCAACAAGTGTAGTAGGGGCGCCTTCGGAAACGTCGACCGGTAACGCGATTGGACACCAAGATGCCGAATTGATCGCGATCGTTGGTTCATCCAGGAGACTTGCGAGCAACGTTTGAAAATTGGTTGCCATTTGGGCGGCCGTTTCGCTATCGAAAAGGTCTTTGCAATAACAAATCATGCCGCGCAGTTCTTCGTCGGTTTGTTCAAATATGAATTCGACGTCGTAGTGGCAAGTTGGGTGGGGGATGTAGTAACTTTCCTGTTGAAGCCCTCCGAAGTCTGCGAACTCTTGCTCAGACGGAAACAAGAATCCGCCCCGCCCGTGTTCTTCGCGTACGTGTGATTTCTCGAACGTCGCTGACACTTGAAACATCGGCGGTCGCGATGGATCACGCGGTGGCCCGACCTTGCGAACGATTTCCGCGAATGGAAAATTCTCGTGCTCCAAAGCCGTCAAAACCGTTTGCCCGACGTTTTGCACGACGGTCAAGAAAGACGGATTGCCCGACAGATCTGCACGCAACGGCAACATGTTTACAAAGAAACCCACTGTGTCTTCGAACATTCGATGCCCGCGACCTGAGAACGGGCTACCAATCAGGAACGAATCTTGTCGCGTGCTGCGCCGAATGAAAACTTGCAGCGCAGCCATCACGACCGCAGTGGTCGTTGTTTGCGCTTTGGCAGCGATATTGGTGATGCGCTGTGCTGTTTCGGGCGGGAACGTCAGCGGGGTCACGTCAGCATGGCCGCTGAAATTGGCTGGTCG
>CAZZDZ010000008.1:8853-31886 GCA_964652675.1 uncultured Pirellulaceae bacterium | reverse complement strand
GCAAGAATAACGAAATCATCATCCGCTTTTTGCAGCACCAACAAACGCAGCAGCGGGCCGTTCTCCAGGTCAAATGGGCGCTGGGTTGCTTTGACCACGCGTTTGCGAATCTCCGACTCGCTCATTTCGCTGGCATCGACGATCGTAAACTCTGGCGGCAAATGATCCTGCACGGTTTGCCGTAACTGCTGGTCAGCGTCCGAAAACGTTGTCCGCAAACAAGCGTGTCGGTCGACCAAAAATTCAATGGATCGCCGCAGCGCGTCCACATTCAGTTTGCTGCGAACGCGTGACGGCAGGAAAACGTTGAACGTGGTTGACGACGGATCGCGGCGAAACGCATACCACAACCCCTGCTGCCCGGCGGCCATCGGAAAGCACTTGGTGGCGGCAGCCTTTTCTTGCAACAGTTTCTGCAGTAAAGCCCGTTGTTGATCGGGCGTCATGCTCGACAACGACTTGGGGTCAGGCATCGGGTTCGTTTTGTAGGATGTGCTGGAGAAGTGAGTCGCAAAAAGCGATGGATCCTATCCCTATTCTTGCTGACGCAGCATTTGAGCCAATAGGTCGCTCACTTGATCGTCGTCCAAATCGGAAAACTCTTGCAATAGATCTTCGGCTTTTTCGCCGTTGATTGTATCGGGAAGGGCTTTGTGATCAGGATCTTGACCGTCGATGATTTCGCAAACCGTTTGGGTCAAGTGTTCCAAACTTGCACTGCGCATTAGTTCTGAAATGGGCAAGTTGATTTCAATTTGGCATTCAATCCAGTTTCGTAATTCAACGGCCATCAACGAATCCAGGCCCAATTCAAGCAGCGGCCGATCGCAATCGATCACTTCTGGGTCGATTCCCAGCAACGTACCCGACTTGGATCGCAAAATTTTGCCAACGATGTTTGATCGTGTTTCGGGGTCGGCGTTGCGTAGGTCTTCCGCCGATGTGGCTTCTGCCTGATCGCCAGCGTTGACGGCGGCGCGGTTGCGTTGCAAATGAGCAAAGCGAGGCGACATTCGCGTACTGACCGACAGTCCGCGCCATCGCGACCAGTCCATTCGCAATACGCTCAATTGGATCGCCTGCGTTTGCAATGCGTATTCCAAAGCGTCGGTGGCTTGTTGAACGGTGAAACTTAAAACGCCTTGTCGCTCCAAACGTTCGCCTAATTCGCTGCGTCGTGCCAAATAACCGACCTCGCCAAGGTGCCCCCAGTTCATCACGCACGCCGGCAACCCTTGCGACCGACGGTAGTGCCCCAACCCGTCCAACATTGCATTGGCGGCTGAGTAGTTAGCTTGCCCGGCATGACCGAACACGCTGGCGAGCGATGAAAAGAGCACGAAGTGGTCAAGCGGTAACCCGATTGTTTCATGATGCAGATTCCAACCACCCAGAACTTTCGGCCGCAGAACTCGTTGCAATGTTTCTCGGTCCAAGTCGACTAGCAGGCGGTCTTCTAGAACCATTGCGGTGTGAAAGACGCCACGCAATGGGGGCAGATCCGATTGGATCGTGGACAATGCAGCTCGCACGTCTTGCGGTTTCGTGATGTCAGCAGGCAGCACCGTCACCGTGGCACCAGCGGATTGCAGTTCGCTGATTACTTCGCTCGCTTCGGCGGAAACTGTTTTGCTGCGACCACTCAAGACGATACTGCCGGCGCCATTTTCGACCAGCCAACGAGCGACTTGAAGTCCAAAGCCACCAAGGCCACCAGCCAACCAATAGGTGGCGTTCTGCTTGAATTCGATCGAGCTGAAATCGCCAGGAAGTACGTTTCGCGGCGGCCGATCGTAATGCACGACGACTTTGCCAACATGCTTGGCTTGCTGCATGAAACGGTAGGCAACACGAGTCTCGTCGGCAGCAAACTCTGTCGTCGGAAGCGGCGTCAATTCACCCGATTCGAAACGTGGTACCAGATCACGAAGCATTTTGCCCATTCGTGCCGGTTCGCGTTTGAAAAGTTGATCTAGGTCGATGGCGAACAGGGCCAAGTTGTTGCGGAACGGATGGAGGCCCAGCGGTGCGTCGGAGTAAATGTCGCGTTTGCCGATTTCCAAGAACCTGCCGCCCGTTTTCAGGATGGATAGTCCCTTTGCGATCGCTTCGCCTGGCAACGAATTCAGAACGATATCGATTCCTTCACCGTCGGTCGCTTGCAGTGTTTCGTCGGCAAAGGCGAGGCTGCGCGAGTCCATGACTTTGGCAGCGCCCAGTTGCCGAACGTATTCGCGCTTTTCGTCATTGCCTGCGGTCGCAAAAATAGTCGCGCCGGCGATCTTAGCTAGCTGCATCGCGGCGATTCCCACGCCACCACTGGCCGAATGAATCAAGACGCGGTCGTCTGACGTCATCCGGGCGCATTGGTTCAGCGCGTGTTGGGCGGTCAAGAATGCAATCGGAATGGTTGCGGCTTGTGCGTGGGTTAGTTTCGCAGGCTTTCGCGCGACCAAATCGGCGTTGACGGTCACATGCGTGGCGAACGATCCCGGAGCAACCGCGATCACTTCATCGCCGACTTTCCAATGCGCACTGCTATCGGCCACGCGCGATATTCGCCCAGAACACTCGGCGCCCAACGCCACCGGGCCATCCGGTAACCCAGGGTACAAACCAAGTGTTTTCATGACGTCGCTAAAGTTCAATCCCGACGCCAGGACTTCGATCTCGACTTCTCCGGCCGATAATGGCAGTTGCGCTTTCGTACGATACTGCAGTTCTTCGATGCCCGACGTTCGCCCCACTCGCAACTGGGAACCAAGTTGCTTGGTCGCGTCGCTAGCGATGGGCGTATCGATCAACGGACCGAAACGATGTACGAATCGCTGACCAGAGCGAATCATGATTTCGTCTTCGTCATCATCAGTGGCGATCACTTCGGCCAACAACGATTCAATGTCGCTCGCGTCTACGACCGCAGGCAAGTCGACCAATTTGCTTTTTAGCCGTGCGCATTCGCTGATGACGACGCGGCCAAAACCGACTAGCGGGCACTGGGCAACCGTGACCGATTCGGCGGAATCGTCTGGTGACTGCGCACCGGTCGTGACGATGGTAAACCGAGACGTCGAATTTTCGATCGACTCCCATGCTTGAACCAAGTGCATCGGCGCGAGCGAAGTAAACCGCGTGCTCTTGTCAAGCATTTCGGGCGAAATGTCTGCGTTAGCAGTCGCATCCAGGCCCCACAGATAAACAACATCCGACGGGACCGCGTCATCGAATCGCTCACGAAGGACTCGATCGAAATCATCACGATTCTCCGGATCGATGACAAAGGATTGCGAATCGATTTGCTGAAACTCTACTCCGTGTTGGACGGTGACGACATCATCACCACGCTGGCCAATCGCGCTGGCCAACTTGTCGCCCAGTTCGCCGCTGTCGCTAAAGACACACCAAGTGCGTTGCTTGCGTTCTTTTTCTGGTCGCTCTGGTGGGTCTGCCGTTTCCCATTGATATCCGTAGATCAAATCGTGCGTGGTTTCATCGGCTTGTTTCGCCCCCACTCGCTGGCTTTCGAAACCACGCAGGCAAACGCATGGGTTGCCGCGGTCATCAAACACGTCGATATCGGCTACCAAACGATATTCGTTTTTGCTGACGAAACGAATGTGGGCGGTGACCCGTTTGGTCGCTTTTCGTAGCACGCGGATTTCGCGTATTTCGGTTGGCAAATACAGCCCGCCGACGACACGATCAAAAATCGGATCGGCGACGATCATGCCATGAAAACAGCTATCCAGAAGCGACGGATGCAGTACATGCTGGCTGTTTTCGTCGGTCAGCGATTCATGCAATTCCACTTCGACAACAGCGCGACCTTCCTGGTTGGTCTGTGTCGGACGACGCACCGCGCGAACGATCCCTCGGAAGGTTTCACCGTAGTCCAAACCCAATTTCGCACAGTATTCATAAACGCGATCTGCCGAGACCGTTTCTGTACACAAAACGCGAGCTGACTCTAGCGAATCGCCGTCGAATGGTTCATCGACGACATCGTCACTCAGTTGGGCAACGGCAATCGGTTGCCAATTTGATTCACCGATGGTCGAACAGGACAGTTCAATGCTGCGGCGGTCGGCGCGGTAGACCGTTTCGATTCGTTGCGGTCTGTCGTCCGACAGCATGCATGGCCCCAGCATTCGGACGCGCTGCAGCACGATGCTGTCGGTTGATTTGATTTGACAAGAAGCCGCCGCTGCCATTTCGATCATCGCGGCGGCGGGCAACATGCACGCTTGGCGAACGCAGTGGTCGGCCAAGTAAGTTTGTATGTTCAAATCGATACGGTTTTGCCAAGTTGGCGTCGCCGTGTATTGAGATTCACCAAGCAACGGATGGTAATCTTGCGCAAGCCGGCTTTGTGTCGATTCAAACGATTGGCCCCAACATCGCTGTTTTTTGAACGGATACACCGGCAACTCAATCCGCTTGGATTGATTCGACGGCGGCTGGTAAATTCGCGACCAGTCGATGTCCATGCCAACCGCATACAGGCTGCAAAGCGAATCCGCCATGCACAAATTGTCGTCGCGTTCGCGATGCAGCGACGGCAACACGCGAACCGTTTGCTTTTTGTTTTGGAAACACTCGGTGATCGCGTAAGTCAAAACGGGGTGCGAACCGATTTCCAATGCGATTCCTATCTCGGCGTCCGCTGCGACGGTCATTGCGTCGGCGAAACGTACACTTTGGCGAACATTTTTCCACCAGTATTCGGCATCAAGATCCGAACCGTTGATGTAGTCGCCAGTGACAGTGGAAATCAACGTGGTGTGAGTCGCACGCGGCTGAATGTTGGCCAACGATCGCAACAATTCATCACGAACTGGATCCATTTGTGGGCTATGAAACGCGTATTCGACTTGCAGCCGCCGACAGAACACACCCGCTTTTTCTAGCCGTTTCGCCAACGTTTCAATGGCTTCGTCGGCACCCGAGATGGTCACACTTGTTGGTCCGTTGATCGCGGCCAAAGACACATCCTTTTCTAATCCACGGATCCACTGCCGCGTTTCGTCGGCGGACAAACCTGCTGCGATCATCGCGCCGCGTGATGACGCCAAGTCCATCGTGCGGCCACGATGCACCGCGACACAACAGGCATCTTGCCACGTCAAAGCGCCAGATAAATAGCCTGCTGCGATTTCGCCAACGCTGTGCCCAACGACTCCGCGCGGGCGTACACCACGATCTTTCCAAACGGCAGCCAACGCAATTTGCAATGCAAAGATACTCGGTTGCGCGATTGCGGTCTGCTGAAGCCGCGATTTGTGCTCGCTGCGCTGGAGTTCTTCGACCAATGACCACGAGATGTACTTTGCAAACTCGCGATCGCATTTGTTGATCGCGTCGCGAAAAACTTGGTTGTGTGAATAAAGCTGTCGCCCCATCGCCCACCACTGTGGACCTTGACCGCTGCAGACGAACAAAACCCCTTTGTCCAATTGAGCTGATGAAAGCCGCTGGTCGAATGAGGAATCGGGCGAAGCCGCCAGGTCGCGCAATTGCGAGATCCACTGTTGCACGTTGGTGCCACTGATCGCGGCCCGGCATTCGTGGTGGCTCCGGCGGTGAGCGGCAAAGCTTGCGATGTCCGCCATCGAATGTTCAGCGCCATCGCGCTGCAACCAATCCGCCATTCCAGCAGCCACGGCGGCCAAGGACGCTTTGTTTCGCGCGGAGATTGGCAGCAGCGTCAACTTGGGTTTTGGTCGATCGACTTGGTTGGGTTTTGGATTGTCGGGATTTGAAACGTTGGGATTTGGTGCTGCCGCGGGGGCTTGTGACATCAGCACATGCGCATTGGCCCCGCCGTATCCAAATCCGTTGATACCCGCGATTCGAGCATCATTGGGACAAATCCAGTCTTGGGATGTTAACGGAATTTGCAGCTTCAGTTTGTCAAATTCGATCGCCGGGTTGGGCGTTTCAAAATGAAGATGCGCGGGAATACGTTTGTGCTTCAACGCCAACGCGACTTTGATGACGCTGGCGATTCCAGCTCCCGCTTCAAGATGTCCGATGTTCGTTTTAACGCTTCCGATCCAGCATGGCTGTTCGTCGTCGCGATGTTCACACAAGACAGACGCCAATGCGTTCGCTTCGATCGGGTCGCCAACGGGAGTTCCTGTTCCGTGTGCTTCGATGTACTGGATTTCAACGGGATCGATATCGGCTCTCTCGCAAACCGTACGCAGCAAACTTTCTTGTGCATTCTGGCTTGGCACCGTCATTCCTTGCGTGCGGCCGTCTTGGTTCAGTGCGGTGGCGCGAATGACGCTGTAGATGTGGTCGCCGTCGCGGATCGCGGCGCGAAGCGGTTTCAGCAACACCATGCCGGCCCCTTCGGCGCGGACGTAGCCGTTGGCTCTGGCGTCAAACGTTTTGCATCGACCGTCGGGAGACAACACGCCCAACTGGCTGAACGCGACATAGAAATCCGGCAACAACAATGCGTTCACACCGCCAGCGAGCGCCATTTCAGCGTCGCCGCGAAGGATGCTTTCGCAAGCCATGTGGATTGCCACCAGAGACGATGAACAAGCCGTGTCGACCGCGACGCTGGGACCACGAAGGTCGAAGCAATACGAAATGCGATTCGCGGCGATGCTGCTGGAACCACCTGTGTTGCAATACGGTCCGATCACGCCACGATCTTGGTAACTAAGGCCACCGACGGCGTAATCGAAACTTGAAATTCCTGCGAAAACCGAGACCGCGCGGCCTGCGACTTGTTCAACCGGCAGACCCGCGTCCTCGAATGCTCGCCATGTGACTTCCAACAACATCCTTTGTTGCGGGTCCATGTCGACTGCTTCGCGAGGCGAGATGCCAAACAATTGTGGATCGAATTGGTCGATGTCTTCGACGTATCCGCCCCATTGGCTCTGCGTCTTACTGGGTTTGATTTGTTCGGCGCAGTAAAACTTTTGCAAGTTCCATCGATCTGCGGGAGTTTGCGTGATCGCATCGCGCCCTTCGTCCAGCAACTGCCAATACGATTGAGGGTCATCTGCACCACCGGGAAACCGACAACCAAGTCCAATGATGGCAATCGGCTCTGGCGGCGCGCACTCTTGCCTGGGCTCGGGGGTCGGTCTTTTATTGGTATTCAACTGTTCAGATCCGCTGCTCAGAGTGCTTCTTCAGAGTCGTTTTTGATTCGCTCAATGCGTCCGATTAACAAGTAGCTGTCATTCGGATTGCCATAGACAGTCGCGGCCGGACTCCCAAAAAAGCAGGAGCAGGCAGAGCATATTGGTTCTTGCGTCGTCAAGGACGAGAACCCTTAACTAATTCATATTAGTCAAACGAATACAATCGTCACTTATTCGTGACCATTGGACAGAAAATAGAATTTTGCATGCAAACACTGTCGATCCGAACACCACTAACGATCATGCGTCACGAAAAGCTTCGGTGGGCAACAGCCTGGAGGCACGCCAGGCTGGCAACAGTGCCCCCATCAGCCCGATCACAAATGCGATCGCGGCGCCTTGGATCAGTACACCGGCATCAATCGACGGAGCCAGTATTCCTTGCGTGGAACTGGATTGGCTCAGCAACCACGTCAACACGAACGCCAGCAGTCCTCCCAGAACGGTCGCCAAAAACGCGAGCGTAATCGACTCCAGGCAGATCATGGCGACGACTCGCCACCGCGGCCAACCCATCGCTCTCAAGATTCCGATCTCGCGGGTGCGTTCGAAAACGCTGGTCATCATCGTGTTCAAAATGCCGATCGACCCGATAACCAACGCGATCATTGACGTCATCCAAGCCATCGCGGAAACGATTTTCATCCTCGTATCGGTTTCCACAAATTCGTTGGTTGTCAGGGCAAGCAGCTTTTTGTCCAGAGACTGAACTGCTGCGACGGTGGCTTTGGCATTCGCTGCCCCAACGGGTTTTTTCAATACGACGTTGATGTAAGTCACCTGGTCGTCGCGATCGGTCATCGCTTGGAGTTCCTTCAACGGAAATATCATCGATCCGTTTTCCCAAGTGCTCTGACTGACGAAAACGGCGGTGACCAAATACGGTTCCTCGAAAATCATCACACTGCCGCCAGCCTGCACGCCGATTCGGTCGGCCAGATTCGCTCCCAGCATGACGCGTTTCGTTGAATCGCTGCTGAAGTCAGACGCTTTGATTTGCGACCGCATTTGGTAGTCATCCAACATCCAAGATCCGTCGGCGATCCCCATCACAGGAATGCCGTAAATCTCGTTTTCTTCCAGCGACATGGTCTCCAGCAGCGCCCCAGCGGTATGCGTGACACCATCGATTTTCGCGATCTGATCGGCGAACGCTTCATCCACGCTGCTGCTGATTCGATCCGCGGATCCTTGCCGTGAAACAACGATGTCGATGTTGTGGGATCGGTACATCTCGGCAAAAGATTTCGTCAGACCTTTAGCAATTCCCAGCAACGAAACCACCGCAGCGATCGCGGTGGCGAATGCAAGCAACGTGAGAGCCGTGCGAAACGGCCGCCGTGTCAGGTTTTTCAGTACGAGCGAGAGGAAATGCATGTCACAAAGATAGGCAAAGTACGGCTTGCGGGTCACCGGGAGCATCTATTCGTCGTCGCAAAGCTTAGCCGGACAAGCGGAATCCAAACAACCGAAGAAAGAAACGAGGCCTTGCGCCCCGCGCGCGTTCACAAAATCCACCTGTTGTTTCGCTTTCTCATAATCTGTGCTCACGCACTTTTTTCATGCGACTTGCCCCGTTCATTTTCGTTCTTTTGCTAGGCGTGGTTGGCTGCCATCAGCGCCCGTTCTTGATGAAAGGCGCGATGAATGTGAACGGCAACATGGGCATGGATGGAAACATGAACATGACGGGCGACATGGACATGACCGGCGACATGTCGATGAAGGGTGACATGAACATGACCGGTGACATGACGATGAAAGGCGACATGGCGGCCAGCATCAAAACGGACAACACCGCTTCGCGGCTTTCGGTGGTCACCGTTTCAGGCCATCCAGACGCTGGCCCAAAGATCGCGGTGGTTGATGTTGATGGTCTGTTGATCGACAAAAACATCTCGGGCCTTGGGTCGATGGGCGAAAACCCCGTTGCACTCTTTCGCGAAAAACTAAATGTGATTGACAATGACGCTTCGATCGGGGCGATCGTGTTGAGGATCAATTCTCCCGGTGGCGGCGTGACCGCGTCAGACATCATGAGCCACGATCTTTCGCAATTGAAAACCAAACGCGGCATTCCCGTGGTGGCTTGTTTGATGGTGACGGGAACAGGCGGCGCGTATTACTTAGCGACACACGCCGACGCAATCATCGCGCATCCAACATCGGTGGTAGGTGGCATCGGCGTGATTCTCAATGCGTACAATTTGGAAGACACGATGGCGCAGTTCAATATCTTGTCGGAGCCAATCAAAGCGGGCGAAAAGATCGATTTGGGGACCCCCGAACGCGTGATGGAAGACGAAGAACGGGAGTTGCTACAGGAGATGGCAGATTCGTTTCACGATCGGTTTATCGATCAAGTCAAATTCGCGAGACCCGATGCTCAGGACAAAGGTCTCTTTGACGGGCGAGTCTTTACTGGCGTGCAAGCAGAGCAGAACGATCTGATCGACCGCGTCGGGTACCTAGAAGACGCCATCGAACAAGCACGAAAGATGTGCGGTGCCGGTTCGCAGGGCCCCGTTGTGATGCTGCGTCGCAACAACGATCGGGCGTACACAGCTTTGGACGTCACCCCCAACAATCCTCTTGCGACTTCGCTTTTGCCATTCAAGCTGCCGGGTTTGGATCGTAGTTCGATGCCCACGTTCTTGTATTTATGGCAAGCCGATTCAAGCCTAGCGGCCGTGACGCAATAGGTTGCCGCGACGATAAAATCGTTCGGAGTGCCGCATGCACGCGGAAATTCCGGCTAACCCAGGCATCGCCGGCAAATCAAGCGATGGTCAATGAATCAGCTTTCAGTAAACTATAGGTGTGGTGATTCCTGTTTGGATCGCCCGCTCCGTTACAACGCTCTCCCCACGAAGCCCGCTTATGTCATCGGCCGCTAGCGACAAAAAAACCGAAGTCGGCAGCTATTTCATCTCCAACTATCCACCCTACAGCCAGTGGAACCAAGATGAATTGCCATCGGTAAAGAACGCACTCGGAGAAGCCCCCAAGGAAGACACTCCGCTGGGTTTGTATCTGCACATTCCGTTTTGCCGAAAACGATGCAAGTTCTGTTACTTCAAAGTGTTCACAGACGTCAAAGCGCCCGAGGTCCAACGATACGTCGACGCACTGTGCAGCGAAATATCGATGGTCAGTCAACTGCCCGTGATGGGCGACCGTCCGTTTCGGTTCGTCTATTTTGGCGGCGGAACCCCCAGTTTTCTTTCGCCCAAACAACTCACCAAGTTGGCTGATCGTCTACGCGAACACATCACCTGGGACGGCGCCGAAGAAGTCACGTTTGAGTGCGAACCGGGAACACTAAGCGAAACGAAAGTCAAAACGCTGCGCGACGAACTTGGCGTGACGCGTCTGAGCCTGGGCATCGAAAATTTCTCCGACAAACTGCTCGAAGAAAACGGTCGCGCCCACCTCAGCAAACAAGTCTTCAACGCTTGGGAATGGATTTCGGCGGCCGATTTTCCAAACGTCAACATCGACTTGATTTCCGGAATGGTCGGCGAGACCTGGGACAACTGGCGCGAGAACATCACCAAGACGCTGGAGCTGTCACCAGAAAGCGTGACGATCTACCAAATGGAATTACCGTTCAACACCGTCTACAGCAAAGACATGTTGGGCAACAACGTGGAAAGCCCCGTTGCAGATTGGGGCACCAAACGTGCTTGGGTGGACTATGCGTTCAACGAATTTTTGGCCGCGGGCTACAGCGTCAGCAGCGCTTACACGGTCGTAAAAGATCCCAGCAAGGTGAACTTCTCGTACCGTGATAATCTGTGGCAAGGCGCCGATTTGCTGGCCACCGGCATCGCAAGTTTTGGTCATGCCAGTGGTGTTCACTACCAGAACTTGCCCGAACTGGAAAAGTACTTGGGGACGATCGAATCAGGCGAACTGCCTCTGGGTCGTGGTTTCGTTCCAACCGATCATCAACGGCTCGTTCGCGAAATGATCTTGCTGCTGAAACGCGGTTACCTGGACATCGGTTATTTTCGCGACAAGTTCGGTGTCGACATTTCACAGAAGTGGAAAGAACAGTGGGATGGATACGTCAAAGATAAATGGGCGACAGTCGATAGTGATTCGATCCGACTTACCCGCGATGGTTTGTTGCGAGTCGACGCGATGTTGCCAGCGTTCTTTGAACCCGAGCATCAAGGCGTGCGATACACGTGAGTGATGCTCCCAGCAATATCGACAGGGATGCGGGAAAATTTGAGTTCGCGATGGGCGAGTTCACAGCGGAATTCCCCAGAGACAGAAGCTATGCCAAAAACCACATGTGGGCACAACAGGCGAGCGCTGGCTGCTGGCGTTTTGGCTTAACCGCTTACGCCGTCCGTTTGCTGCAAGATGTCTATTTTCTGGATTGGATTATCGAGCCACCCGCGCCGATCCAAGCTCGTGCGAACATCGGATCGATCGAAAGCAAGAAAGCGGAGAGTGATCTGTTCGCGCCGATGCCGGGTCAATTTTCGGCGATCAATGAAGCTGCGATCGAAGACCCGTCAATCATCAATGCCGATTGCTACGGGGACGGATGGCTAATCGAAATCACAACGGACTCCAGCGTCGATAGTTTCTTGCTAGATCCGGATGGCTACGCATCGCACTTAATCGACGCGTGGGATGTCGCGCAAAAGACAATCAAAGGCCAAGCGAACACTTAGCGGACTGTGGTTATCCGCTATCCGAATCGGCTGCACAGTCAGTCGGCTCGCGTAACAGTCGCAGTAAACACTTCGGAAAACCACAAAAAACGACAACACTAAATCATCGTTCAAGCACAGTTTTTAGGGGTTGAGCGGCGAAACGCTGCCTTGATGCCGATAATTTTGTAGTCAATGGGCTGCATCAAACACGTGCAAGTTTCTAAGATCCCATTGGTTGATGCGATGTACTGGATTGATAACCAGGACGTTTGCAAAAGAGACAGGACTGGTGGTCACGACGACCGACGGTCCCAACATGGCCAAATAACAAAACGTGCCATCCCCATTTTGCCCAGCAGAGGGATTTTTGATGAACAGTTCGGACTCTCCAGAATCCAGTGGCGTGAAAGCCTCCCATTCTGGTCGTGGCAGGGGCCCAATGGGTCGCAGGACAGCTGGCGGAATTGCCGTCGTTGCACTCCTGGCGGTTTATTCGTTCGTGCAGCCCAAGTTGAATGAAAACCTTGGTTGGAACTTGCCCGGTCTAAGACAAGATGGCCGTGGCCAAGTCGTCGTAGACAAATCGAAAAAACCAAAATTCGATTCTCAATCCAAGGGCTCGTCAAACACTCAGAGTTCGTCAAACAAAGGCGCCGCCGAAATCGCTTCGGGACCTTTGGCAAACCGGATGAACTCCGACAAAGGTAATCAGCGCACAACATCCCAGCGCGAATTAAGCCAAAGTGATAACTCCGACGGAGACCTGCTGTACGGAATCTTGCGCGAAGTCAGCGCAAAACGTTACATGTCGCCAGCCGGACTTAGCTATACGCCCGGAAGCGCCGAAGGCCACCGACTGGAGCACTTGAAGCGACACACGGTCGATATGAAATCGCGACCTGTGCACGGAGTCTTTGATGGAGACATGGAGGGCGCGCTCAAGACAATCGACTTGGCCTATCAGCGCGCCCAGAAAAACCAAAAGACGACCAAGAAAGTCGAAAGAGGGCGAACCGTGTACACCGTCGACATGGGTAAACGCATCGGGTTCGTTGGCGGACAATCCGGACAGCGAAAGAACAATCCATTTTCGCGTCGTGTCAGGTTGGTGTTGGAGGGGAACCGTGTGATCACGGCTTTTCCTCTTTGATTTTCCTGCTTTTGCTTTTCTGTCTGCCAACTACAACCTTTACCGGAGTCTGCTCAAAGTGAGCCCCAAATATTCCATCGACCTTTGCCCCATTTGTGGTGGCGGACTTTGCGGCATCCGAATCTGCGGTGTCCAAACGCGTGATAAAGGTGCCCCGATCGCACAAGAATACGAAACCGCACACGGTCTAATCGTATGTGACGAATGCGAAGCGATCTGGCTGGAGCCAGACGTGACAACGGACCACCAGTATCCAGATTCCGAAGACGCTGCGTGCCCGATTTGCGCGACGCATCTTTGGGGCGAAGGTTCCAGGTGGGCGGATTCAGCCGACATCACCGCGTTGGGTTGGGCCGAAGCCGTCAACCATGACTATGATACCGACCCCGAGTCCAACCAAGGGATGGCGTAGACTTTGGTTGAGCAGATCGAGATTCCTTCGACCATCGATGCACAACCACTTCCCATCCAAGTCCGTCAGTGGATCGAAGAAGCCAGACAGCGAATCGAAGCGTTCCAAGATCGCTGGGAAAAGAACCGCATCGAGCAGTTTGTCGCCGCCGACTACGAATTGGTCTATCAAGCACTCGTGTGGTTGTTGCAAACGCAGCGCACCAATGGCCGCCGTTTCTTGGAATGGGGCTGTGGGTTCGCAATCGTCAGCGCGCTGGCGTCCAGCCTGGAGCTAGACGCAATCGGCATCGAAAGCGAATCGGAACTACTCGCGCAAGGTCGCAAGACGATTGCCCAATGGGATGTTCCCATCGAATTGGTGCATGGTAATTTTTTGCCGCCTGGGGCCGAGTCACTCGCGGATGATCCAACACTTCCCAGTCTTGGGCACAACGTCGCCTGCGGGTACGCTCAAACAGAAAGCCAGTTGGATGACTATGCGATCGTCTACGCATACCCATGGCCAGGCGAAGATGAATTTCACGTCGACGTATTCGACCGGTTTGCCGCACCAGACGCATTGCTATTGCTATTCTGCGGACCAAACGATGTGCGGCTCTGGAGAAAAGTGCCCTCGCTGGAGTCCAGGCTTTAGCCGCCTTTAACCAGCTTTTTCTTTCCCTGACGCACTCCGGCGGCTAAAGCCTGGACTCCAACGCACCTTACGATTCCAATCGCATGCCGCCAGCGCTTTGGACTAACGCGACCCTTGGTAGATTTCCGACCAACCCTTCGATGCGATGAAAAAACATGGCTTCGCTACCCGGTTCGGGCGGTTGCATCCCCAAAAACACAAACGCGGCATCACGGCTGTTGGTTTGAATCGCTGCGGATGGATTGTTGGACACAACGACTTTTGATGTACCGTTGATTCGAGCTTCTTTCAGCAAACCGTCCAAGTGGATGCGGACTTCATCGATCGCCGCTTCGTTCTCCACCACGCGTAACAGCCGCAATTTTGTGCCGCGCCACGTCGGATGCTGCGTGATCAAGTGCGCTAGCAGAACCATCAACTCGCCATTCGCACGACCACGCCACCACACATCAATTGTCCCACAAGGCACTTCCCACGCGTCATTGGGTTCGTCGGTGCGGCGCAGCACAACCGAACTGCGGCCAATCGCTTGCAGATTGCGTAGCAAGCCACCGAACACTTCCATTCTTTCTTCGGAAAGCGGACATCCCATCAAGACGGTGTTGGGGCGCAAACGCCCCAGTCCATTGCACTGCACCAAAGCTTCGATGCCCGCGGTGTAGTCCGCCGCCACGACAACCGCTGGAAACGCACTCAGCTCTTGTTCTTTGATCATCGAGTGAAGGATTTTTTCCTGCGACCCGCGACGTTCTCCGTGTTCGTCCAAGTCGCCTTGGATCACTTGGCCCAGCGCCAACACGCCGGTTTCGCTGGTCAACCAACTACCAAACACAACCAAGTGCGGCCGAGAAAAACCGCTACCGCTGAGTGCAAGTACAAACGGTCGCCAATTCTTGGGGTGATAAAGTTCGTCCTCCAGTTTCAGCAAATTTCGACGCGTTCGCTCGAACAACAGCCCGCTGGTCAAGTAACCCCAGTTGGCACCCAAATCGACACGCGACAAATACCAATGCAGTGCCCCGACCGCCGTCGTTGCGACCAGAGCCCATCTCCAATCGATCAATAGCATGACAAGAGCACAACCGACTGCGCCAGCGAGCGAAGTTGACCAGTGGCAAAATCGAAATTGAGGCCGATAGCTTGGGTTCTTGGCAACGGATTCGTAGAACGTCGCCAGATTTAACAGACCGTACGTAACCAAGAACGCCATCGTGATCAGTGGCGCGATCGAGTTAAGATCGGCGAACAAAATGCCGATTTGAGCAATCAAGAATGTTACGAATATCGCGCGGCGTGGTTCACCGTCACGCTCGCTGCCAACTCCCATCGGATTCAAGGTCCGAAACAACCGGTCGCGGGCAAGCGACTGCAAAATGCGCGGCGCTCCCATCATGCTGCCGAGCGCGGACGAAAGCGTTGCCGCAAAAACTCCAGCCGCGATCAACGCTGGCATCAACGCGATATCTGAAATCACCATCGTGTCGCCGATCAAATCAGCTCGCGGACGCGATCCACCCAACAAGAATGCTTGAGATGCGTAGACAAAACCGGTCACGATGACTGCTGCGATCGTGCCGCGCGGAATCGAACGCGCCGGATCGGTCAAATCACCAGACATATTTGCCCCCGCCATGATTCCCGTCACCGCCGGAAAGAACAAAGCGAACATCGTCCAAAACGATTGGCCTTCGGTGAACCCCATTCCGCTATTGGCGCTGAGCATTGCGAAACTGAAATCGCTCCAAGCGCCGATGTAAAACGACACAAGCGATGCAATCACGGTTGCCAGAATCACGAATTGGATTTTTAACGTCCAACCGGCGCCAATCGCCACGCAAACACAGACCGCAATATTGGTGACCGTTGCGACTGTCTTAAACGACGTGCCATCGGGCAGGTAACGAATCAACGCTTCGGAAAATCCGATCACATACATCGCCACCGACAGCGCTTGTGCGCCAAAAAACAGCAATCCGATCGCGCCGCCAAACTCCGGTCCCAAACTGCGACTGATCAGAAAGTAAGCGCCGCCACCTTCGACTTTGGTGTTCGTGGCGATCGCGGAGAGCGATAGCGTCGTCAGCAGCGTGATGACTTTACTGGCCAACACGATCAGCAATGCAGCCCATACGCCGGCTTCGCCAACGACTTGGCCGAACCGCAGAAACATGATCACGCCCAGGATCGTCAAAACGCAGGGCGTAAAAACACCACCAAACGTCCCGAAGCTGTTTCCAGCACTGCTACCTGCGCCGGAGGATCGGCTGCCTTGGCTCATCGAACGTGCTGTCTTGGCGGAATGAATTTAGTAAAACTGATTGGGAGCTTAGCAGAGACAATCGCATTGGCAGAGAGCGGTATTTTTGCTCATCGCCGCTACTGATTGCCCGGATCGACAATCAGCTTGCCGGTTCCATCGGAGTGTCACGCGGTGTGAATTGAAAGTTCTGGCTCTGAGCAAAAAACTTAAGCGGGTTTTCGTAGACAACTTTGCGGATCAACGATTCGCTTAATCCACGACGACGCATTTCAAAAATCAAGTCGGGAATTGCCGTCGGTTTGCTCGGCCCCCAGTCGCCAGCCGAATTCGCCATCAACCGTTCGCCACCCGTCAGTTCGATCATGTCGACCGCACGCTGCGGAGTGCATTTGGTGACCGGATACAGCGTCATGCCAGCCCAAAAACCGCGATCAAGCACATCGGCGATCGTGTGTTCTTCTACGTGATCGACCAAAATGCGCGAATGGTCCAAACGCGAATCGTCGCACAACATGTCCAAAATCATTCGCGTGCCCTGATACTTGTCTTCCAAGTGGGGCGTATGAATCAAAATCTGTTGGTTGTGTTGAATCGCCAGTTCCATGTGTTCCAAGAATACGGTCGCTTCATTCTTGGTGTTTTTGTTCAAACCAATTTCGCCGATGCCAAGCACGTTGGGTTTGTCGATGAATTCGGGGATCATCGCAATCACTTCGCGCGATAGCGAAACGTTCTCGGCTTCTTTCGCGTTGATGCAAAGCCACGAGTAGTGTTGGATCCCGTATTGGGCAGCACGTTTGGGTTCGGTATCGGTCAGTTGATGAAAGTAATCGCGAAACCCGTCCACGGTACCACGATCGTAGCCAGCCCAAAACGCTGGCTCGCTCATTGCCACACACCCCATCCTGGCGAGCGTCGCGTAGTCATCGGTGGTTCGCGAAACCATGTGAATGTGGGGATCGATGTAGTCCATCAGAAAATCAAAATTGGGTGGGACGAAAAACGGGAAACGTGTTGTGCTGAAACGGTTGAACCTTAAAGCTGCATTTCGGTTCGCCAAGTCGAATCGTATTCTCGCGAAAACAGTTTTTGAAAACGCTCTGCACGATCGGGCCCTTCGCTCAAGAGCAACCGGGCGGCTTCGGCCAATTTTTCACGCCGCTCAAGAGCCGAACCGGTCAACTTCGCTCCGGCGTCTGACGCTCGGTCGATCCTGTCAAAGTCCGCGGCGACTTCCAGCAACTTGGCTCGGATGTCCAAAAACGTGTCGTCCAGGATTTCGTTTGCGGTTCGTTCGGTCATGTAAATTGCAGCAGAAACGGCGTTCAAGAAAACAGTGTCGAGACGATTGCATCGAACAACACAGTATAAACTCCCAGTCTTTCTACGGTAGATAGCGAAAAAAGAGGCTAATTTGGCTAGCTGTACCGGTGAGTCGGAGTGGGTCGGCCCGGTCTGAGAGAATGGGCGGACATGGTTTTTATCTGACCACCGGATCGTTGGGCGACATCGCGCAGGCTGGATTCACAAGCGGTTTGTAAATCGGTCGGGTCAATCGCAACACGAGCGTTGACGATCACTTGCAGGGTTCCGTCGACGCTACGCCCGCTTTGCAAACCAACATCCACATCGGATGAATTGCTGACAACATTCGCGACGGCCTGTGAATCACCACCCAAAACAGACGTCTTTAAGTGTGCGATCGTGCCGTTGTATTGTTCAATAACTTGTTTGGACGTCGCGGAAACCACATCGTGTGCCAGTTTATCCAGATCCGTGCTGGCCTCGAAATCGATGATCGCCGTCAAGTTCACCCAGCCCAGTTCGGCTTCGCCGTCTGCGTAGGTGTCGTAGTCGATTTCCAACAAACGCCGTCCCGCGACCATTGGTGATTCGATGTAACCCATAACTTGCTCCACTCCATCGCCAGTTTTTGGGCTGACCGCAATCACGGGAACATCCGGCGCGACTTGGGACAATGCCAATCGCAGCGATTCGATTTGGTCCGCTGACAATTGATCGCTGCGTCCGATCATCAAATAGTCGGCTTCTTCTAGCTGTTTACGAAAGATGTATTCTGCTTGAGGCGAAAACCCACTGAGTGGTTGTTCGGAGTCGTTCGCCAAGATCCGACGACCATGCGAAGGTTTCAGCAGTACACCAAACGGTGCCAATTCAAATCGTTCGCCTAGTAATTTTTGTAATGGCAGCACAACGGTGGCAACCAAATCCGTGCAGCTTCCAACGGGTTCGGCCAACAAGACATCGGGGGCCATCGATTCATTCAGTGAATCGGCTGTCGCGACCAGATCGTCAAAGCTGCAGCAAAAACACGCGCCGGAAACTTCTCCGACCGCGAACCCTTGCGAACGCAAATTGTGAGTGTCAACTAAATCCGCAGCCTGGTCGTTGGTGATAATGCCAACCGTTTTGCCAGCCGCGTCGTAGCGTCGTGCCAGTTCGCCAATCAGCGTGGTCTTGCCGGCGCCCAGAAAACCGCCAATTAAAACGAATCGTGTTTGTGTCACTTCGCTGCTCTTAACAAGGAGAAAATCTGCAATCGGCGACTATTTAGTCGTGGCAAGTTCCATCCTCGCCTTCACCGATCGTCTTTTTAGAGTATACCGTCAAAAAGACGTGATCCGATTCGAACCATCGTGGCGCCTTCGGCAATCGCTTCAAAAAAATCGCCGCTCATTCCCATTGACAATTCCGGCAAAGGGTTTCCGCTTTGCGATGCGAGTTTGTCACGCAGCTCTCGGACCTCGGCAAATTGAGCTTGTGCGACATCGCCGCTGGTTCCCCAGCCAGCCATCGCCATCAAGCCGCAGATTTCGATATTCGGCAAACCTTCGTCGATCAACAAAGCGTTCAGTTGGTCTGCACCGAATCCCGTCTTGGCGTCATCGCCACTAATATTAACTTCCAGCAAAACCTTGGTAATGCAATCTGCCGCAACGGATTCTTCGGACAGCGCTGTCAGCACGCGGCGGCTATCAACCGAATGCACCAACGGCCGGTGGCGTAGCACGCGGCGAATTTTGTTACGTTGAACATGGCCGATCAAATGCCACTGCGGTGACCTCGTTGCGAACGCATCCGATTCGGCCTTTTGCCACAGCACTTGGGGACGGTTTTCGCCAAGCGTTGTACAACCGGCGTCAAAAAGCATCGCGGTTGTTTCGGCGTCCACATACTTCGTGACGCCAATCACGCTAACAGAATCCTTCTCGCGGCCTGCTTGCTTGGCGGCCTGTGCGACGTCCGACTGGACCTGTTTCCAATTCGCGGTGATCCGTTCTCGCTTTTCAGACTCATTCATTCGTTCGCTCGACTAACCCATGTCGTCTTCGTCAACCGTGACGACTTCTTCAAATGATCCATCGCTCGCATGGAACCGGGCCGCATAAAAATCAGCGACCAAGTGCTTACCCATCACGCTACGACAACGTGATTGTCCAAGCGACCGATACAGCATCCATTGTTCCGATCCAGCTTGAACACGATACCCCACCGCTTCTGCTTTGCCGACAATTCGCAGCTCGTCCGCAACCGTTAACTGACGCCATGTTCGTTTTCGTTTCAGTCGACGTCGCTGCATGTCCATCCAGAGCGGTGCGTACAAAGCACCTTTGCTGTTGGCGGTTAGCAATAAGTGGTGATCGTCGGTGACACGCAGCGTTGCGCTGGTTTGTCCGACGCGCCATTCGCTTGCTGACAAAGGAATCATCATGCACTGCGATTTTTTTTCGCCGAACATCACCTCCCGTGTTTCTTCTTCGGGATTCGCCGTCGTCGCCTGCGGGATTGGCAATCGACAGGAATATCGAATCTCCGATGAACCGGGACGATCTGTTTGGGAACCGGCTGGCAAAACACTATCCGCCAGCATGACGCAGCGATCGTCTCGGATGACCAAAACTTGCCGCTGCAAAATCATGCGGCCCGTCCACGACTGCTCGAATTCCAAATAATGAACGTCGTCGTCGGAGTATTCGCAAGTCGAAATCCATTCACTTTGCGGTTGTAGTTCGCTGCCGTCGTATTCGATCGAAGTTTCCCAGTCGCCCGAAACGATCGTCGACTTACCCGCGAAAACTTCAACACGAAAGTTCTTTTGCGAATAATCCAAGTGAACGCGACCGCGGCGAACGTCCCATTGCGGCATCAAAACGGCAATCTTGGATTGGTCACAATGGTGGACCGCTTCTGGCAAACTGATTTCCCATGCCAATCGGCCTCCAGACTGAGTCTCTCCGCGTGCTGCGCCCATCGCGGGTTTCAGTGTATCGGGATCACACTGCACAACCGCATGCAACAAACCACTTTTGGCAGTGTCGTCTTTGACGTCTTTGGCAGATGCAGTGCTGAACGCGCTGCCGCCGGTATGCATCGTCAACGCGGTCGTCCAAGTCGCTAGATCCGCCAGCACGTTAATTAGTTGTTTGCGGAATTTGCGCCGCGTCGTGCCTTCGATCAATGATCGGCAACGGATCAGCGAAGCACAGCCAAGTCGTGTGTTGATGCCACCGGAGATTGCCGACGCAATCGAGTCTTCCTCGTGTTTGCACCATTGGGCAACCGACTCGAACGCGGATTCTTGTAAGCGAGCACACGAAGGCAAATCGCGCAGGCACCATGCAAACGTCAAACCAACTTCGCCGCCAACGATCAACGCAGACGCCGACGCTGGATCGGCCGCCTCCAAAACCATTTCACGATATCGATGCAGTTCGCCAATCAAGTCCCACCATTTGCGATAATCCAAGTGATCGATCAATCCAGGCAACGCAGCGGTCAGCACAACCAGTTCGGTTTCGTCGACCACAGAGTTGTTGACGTGGCTCAACCGCTGGCTGATGCGCTGGACCTGTTGATCAAAGTCGATTCGCGAAATTTGCTTCTTTGACAGAGCGCTATTGGTGGCCAATCGGCTCAGGACTTCCCACCACTCACTGCAGGGGCCTTGTTGGCTGGCGGCAACTCCCCAGCGATAGACGTTTCCTTTTTTGGCTGCATCTCCAAAGACATTTCGGGCCGACTGTTTTTCCGCCCGCACACGTACCTTTTTGCGGAGCGTTTTCCACTGGTCTTTCGCGTCGGGGAATTCGTCTGTCAAATCGCTGTTGGAGAAGCCAGATGACTGGCTCAATGCATGTTTTCTTACGTCTAGCGACATGGAGAATCTGGTCAGTTCGTCAAAGTTGGGGCGTGTGGCATGTCGGTCGAAGCATCTGTGAATAGGAGATCACGCCTGAACCAATCCTGTAATCTACACACTGGCATTCTGCATGCCAGCACTTGGCGAATTATTCATCTTTACCGGCCAAAATAGCGTCATTTTGTTGCCCTGCGTCAATTGGTCGGTTTAAAGGGTACACTGGTTTACAAGTCAAATCTGACTAGCCCCAGCCGGAGACCCGACACTTGAAAAAAACACGACTTATCATTTCTGCGCGATACGCTTTCATCCTGACGGCGACCGCTTTTCTTTTTTTGGCTCCCAATTGGGCGCCCCATGCGATGGGTCAGGACAAGCCAGCGGTCCCAAACGAGGCCGAAGAAACCACCGCAAAAAACACTGCTGAGCCCAGTCCGTTGGCCAAGGCGTTGGCTGAAGACGCGTTGAATGATGATGATCCGGGAACAAGCGTCGTCGATGATTACTACGCGACCTACATCAGCGCAGCCGAGCGAGCAGCCGTTGCGTTTCTTGATCCTCCCGATTCAAAATCAATCAGCAAGAGAAGCAAGGTTTGGGTCGATCCGAAAAAGAAACGTGTTTACTTTGATGGCTACATCGCGATGCGCGACGGCGCGTTGGAAATGTTTGCTTGTCCTGTAGGAACGAAGGAACACGAGTCCATTGTTGCGGCACTATCAAAATCCAGCGAAATCCACGCCGCTCTACTGGCGGTCGGCGGCAAGTCTGGCAAGCCCGTTCGGTTTTCTCCAGAGTACGTCCCGGCGACCGGACAGAAGATTCGGGTTTGGGTTTGCTGGCGAGACAAAGAAAATAAGTTCCATGTCGTGGACGGTCGCTCTTTGTGCCAAAAAAATGGAACCGAAGACGAGCAGATGACGGCAGACTGGGTTTTTGCGGGCAGCAGTTTTTGGAAGGACCCAGAAGACGGGCGCGAGTATTACCGCGCTGATAGCGGCGACATGATCTGCGTTTCAAATTTCACAAGCGCAATGATGGACATCAATATCAATTCCAGCGCCCAAACAGGCGCCTTGGAATACGTGCCGTTTTTGACCCGAATACCAGCCCGAGAAACCCCTGTTCGTCTCGTCCTGGAACCCATCGCAGACAAACCGCAACCAAACGAAAAAATGGCAGCGCCAACCGACAAAGTGCTAACCATGAATCCAAACGCCGAAAAACAAATCGCAGATTTGTTGGCCGAAAAGAAAGCCAAGGCAGCGAAAAACCAGTAACAGCTACTATACGAGTATCCACTTTGCCAATGCGGATTGCGCCGGTCAGCGCGGTTGTAGTTGCTGGATTCCGGTTAACGATTCAGTAATTTGTTCCGGAGTATGGCGCGCGAGATCAAACGGACTACGGTTGGAGAGTACCGACCATTCGGTTTCTCAAAAGCCCCGTTTTATTGGAGTGGAATATGTTCCGCAAATCTCTAATCGCTTGCTGTGTCGCAGCTTTGTTTGCCTGCAGCACTGTTCCTGCATCGGCAGGTTTGTTTTGTAACAAGAAGGCTGACTGTTGTGAGCC
>CAZZDZ010000008.1:0-8753 GCA_964652675.1 uncultured Pirellulaceae bacterium | reverse complement strand
GAGCCAGCGCCCGTTTGCTGTGAGCCAGCACCCGTTTGCTGCCCGCCTCCTGCACCACGCATGGTCCCGTCGACCGTTTGTATCGTGGATCCTTGCACCGGCTGCTCTAAGCTAGTTGACGTTTGCATCCCCGAGTGTTGCTGTGGCGAAAAGCCAAGCATCAGTTGCCGCAAAGGTCTGTTTGGACGCAAAATTTACAGCGTATGTTGGAATTGCTGCGGCCACGAAGTGACCGTGATCATCACAAGACGCGGTAAGTGCATCGTTAAATAAAACGATCACCACCAAAGCTATTTTACGTTACGTCCACGTGTCACACGTGGGCGTTTTCTATGCGCTTACACTGCCAAGGAAGGTCCACGGCACGTTGCTGACAGTTACTTCCACTCACAACTGTTCATCATGCGTCGCACAAGGGATCTGCGGGTTGTAGGGCTTGTAAGTTTTGCTTCACGGCAGTCCCGACATCTTGCCTAACGCGGGCACTTTTACTTGATGGGCCGCTTCGTGCTGTGACTAGACTCCGAAAACACACTTTCGGAAGTCAATCACTTTTGTCTAGCAGGCCATGTTACAGCCGTATTTAAAACGCCACGGACTCCTATTTGTCGTTGCCTGTGCGATTGGGCTGGTCACGACATTTTTGGTAATCGTTTTTGCGCCCCGAACCTACCGTTCCCAGTCGATGCTATTGCTGAAGGTAGGGCGAGAGAGCATTTCGATTGACCCGACCGCATCGACATCAGGGCAGTTGGCTGAGTTGTACCGAACCAAAGACAACGAAGTCACCACCGCGTATGAAGCGATGCTTAGTCGCGAAATTGTCGAATTAGTTGTTGAAAAAGTAGGCGAAAAACCAATTCTGAGCGGATCGTTGGAGCAATCACGCTCGGGTGCTCTTTCGCTTCTTACCGGCCCGATCAAGCGAGTGGTTCGCCTGATTGACCCGCTGGACGATCGCGAGCGAGCGATCATCGAGCTGCGCGAAAATCTGCAGATCGAAGTCTCGGAACAATCAAGCGTCGTCGTGATCACCTACCTCGCCAAGAGTCCAGAATTGGCTCATCGGGTGGCCAGCGAGTGGGTCGACGCCTACTTGAGTAAACAAGTCACGATGAATTCTACCAGCGGATCGCTGGAGTTCTTTAGCAAACAACGAACGTTTGTTGAAACCGAATTGGCTAGAGCACGCGGAGACGTTCGTGACCTTAAGTCGCAGTTTGGGATCGTTACGATCCAAGGCGAACAAACGATTTTAGAAATGCAGATGCAACAAGCGCTCATTCTGCTGGACGATCGGCGCACATCGCTTGCTGGTGTTCAAGGTCGAGTCAAGTCAATCGAAAAGCAGCTTGCTCGCACAAGCCAACTGACGGTTGCGACCGAATCGGTCATCGATACAAACGAGTCTCACAGCAACATGCAGGAGTCTCTCTTTCAACTGCAAATCGAACAACAACGTCTTGCCACCACCCTTGCAGATGGGCACCCGCAACTGTTGCAGATCAACGAAAGAGTCAAACTTGCAAAAAAAGCACTCGAACAGCTAGACAACGACACCGGCGAAGTGACACGACGCCAAGCCCCGGTGTACGTATTGCTAAACACCAGCCTGAGCGAGGCGATGTCTGAAATGCACGAACTGGAAGGCGAAATCAAGTCCATCGAAAAAACGCTGGCAGATTTAAAAGCCAGAAAACTAGCGCTGAACGAACACGAACTTCAGTTGGGCACAAAGCAACAGAAGGTGATTGCTTTGGAAAGGCAATTCCATACGCAAGAAGAAAAGTACGAACAAGCGCGACTGGTCGAGGAGTTGGAGAGGCAACGAATTGGAAGCGTAAACGTTATTCAAAAGCCAACATTGGAACACCGCCCTGTCACACCAAACAAAGTGATTTGTCTGTTCTTAGGCCTGTTTGCAACCGGGCTTTTGAGCATCGGCATCTGCATTTTGAAAGAGTTGAATTTTCAGTCGCAGTTTAGTCAAGCGTTAATTGCACCCGCTGCTCGTTTCGGTTCTGAAAATCTCGCAGCGGATTTGTCCCGCAATCGATCGTCTTCGCAGCCCGATCCGCGAACGACCATCTACACGTCCAGCCACGAGTTTGGACGTTCTTCTGATCATTCAAAGCAGGATGCTCCCGAATCCGACTTCCGTTCATGATTTGGGGCAAAAAATGACGAATTCGGAATCTTCCAACGACAAGCAAAGTTTAAGCAAACTTGGCTCGCTGGCAATTCTTGGGCAGTGCTTCTACACCGGAACGAATTTCCTGACTGCGGTTCTGGTTGGGCGATGGGGCGGTGCGGTTGATTTGGGCGAGTACTCGCTTGCCTTTTCGATTGCCATGATTCTGTATGCGCTGCAGCGCGCCATTTTGATCGCGCCCTTTGTGGTGATCAAAAATAAGTTCGACAGCGAAAAGCAAAAAGAGATCCGCGGCAGCATCGTCGCTTGTACGGTTCTGTTCGCCACCGCAGGCATGAGTGTGTTGCTGGCGATTGGATACACGTTGAATTTGACAATCGCCTATGCACTTGCCTTCACGTTGTTCGCGGGCCTGCTTCGTGAACTGGTACGCCAATTGGCGATCGCCGAGCTAAGCTTCCTGCGGTCATTGGTGATCGACGTGACGGCGTCTGTGATTCAATTGACGATGATTGTGGCGGTGTCGTTTACGACCGGGGCCATCCAAGCAGAATTTGCGATTATTTGCATTGGCGTTGCCTGCGCCGTCGTTGCTGCCGGAGCAATCTTTCACTGTCGGTCAGAGTATACGTTTCGTCGCCATAGTTTCTTGGGTGATTTAGCACTGCTTTGGCCAGTGGGACGTTGGGTTGGTGTAAGCCAAATGCTTGCGACCGCGCAAGCTTTTCTGATGCCGTGGATCATGGCACTTTGTCATTCGATCGAACTGGCCGGAATTTACGCGGCGTGCTGGACGCTGGTCCAATTTGTCTCACCAGCAATCGAAGCGATCGGAAACGTACTGAATTCTGCGCTCGCGTTTAGTGTTGAACAACGCAATTGGGCGGAAATGCGATCACGCGTTCTTACCACATCGGTAATTTTTGCGGCCATCATGGGTGGCGTGCTGATACTGGCGGTCATCTTTGGGCACGCCGCCCTGCTAAAGATTTACGGCACAGACTTTGCGAATCACTCCCAGATCTTGATCGTCCTCGCGATCAGTGCGGCCATCAGTTCGCTGGGCTTTCCAATGGCAAAGCTACTGATTCACCTTGGTTATGCAGCACACAACTTTGGAATCGTGCTGGTGACACTGATCGCAAGTGCGATTGCAGCCCTGATTTTGCTGCCCAGCATCGGTGTGTCCGGGGCCGCTTGGGCTTTGGTGCTTGGCGCTACGGTGGCGACGCTTTCGCGGCTGGCTCTGTTTGTTCGGTGCATGAACAGGAGGATGCTGCTTTGAAAAACCACACAGCATCTGCATTCGCTTGGCGCCAGCGTCCTTGGTTTCGAAACTTGGACTTGCTGATCGCGATCACTGCGCTCTCACTGATTAGTTTTTCACTGCCAGGTCGAGACCTGAGTGAATCGGGTGGCATCGACATCATCGCACTCTTAAAAGCGTTCGCACGCATCGGGGCGGTCGTTTGGTTCGGCACGTTATGCCTGTTTGCCTTGAGCGAAAAACTCACGTCGCGCGATCAGGGAGCCAATCATTCTTCATCTCGTCGTCGAACGTTGTTCCCAGTGCTGATTCCGTTTTGGGGATTCGCTCTGTGGGCGATGGTGACAGTTGGCTGGTCGAATTTGCGAGGTGTCTCTTTTGGCCAATGGTTGGGGCTTCTGGCATTGATGCTGATCGCTCAAACGATCGCAATGCGTACAAATTTCAGTTCATCGTCCAACCCAACCGATTCGCCTGCGCCAACCAAGACGCTTCATTGGTTGTCCGTCGTCAAGTGGCTCAATGCGACTCTTACCATCTACTGTTTGGTTGTCGCGATCGTTCACATCGCCGCTCCCGATTTGTCTGGCTTGAACCGGGAACTATTGAAAGACGGTCACGGTGGTTTGGTTCACCCGACAGCCGCAGGCGCATCGTCTGGATTGGCAGTGCTGATTTCGGCGTTTCTATTAAGACGCGCAAATAAGACTGGTCGATGGCCTTACGTCTTTTCGTTGGCGATTGCGTTACTGACGCTTTTGTTTTCCGAAAGCCGATCATCTTTGTCTATGACGCTCTTGGTGGTTGCAACATTCACATTCGCTCTATCAACGATGCGAACGCGTGCGACGGCAATGATCGGAATCGGTTGCATCTGCTTTGGGGTGTTAGTACTCGACCCAGGATTCAATTTGGTTCGGCAAAGCGCCGGGCACGCAGCGGACTATGTCCAGCGCGGACAATCGGTCCAGCAGTTGAAAGATGTTTCGGGGCGAACAGAAATGTGGACAGCCGTTTGGGAGCAGTACCAAAAGGCAAAGCTGCTTGGCCACGGCTACTTCCTGTCATCTGAAACCGGCAAGCTGTACGTGTGGCGTCGCTACGACAATCACGAAGCGCACAACTTAGCGCTTCAGTTGCTCGTATCGACCGGGCTTATCGGGGCTTGCTTATTCGCTTGGGGAGTTTTGGGAATTGTATGGAGTTGGGTGCGCGGCGTTCCCAGTGCGATTCAATCGATGGACGAGCACGGTCAATTCAGTTTTCTGTTTCTTGCTGTGGCGATGTGGTTCACGGGTTGGTGCCAAGGTTGCACTTCGTTAATTGGCCCGATTCGGCCTGAATCCGTCTTGTTTTTTGTAGTCCTAGGTCTCTTTGCAGCTTTGGCCGCCGAAAGACAGACGCTTCCGTTTGGAAATCGTTTCGGAGAGGCAGGTTGATGAAGATTCTGTATTGCCACAATTATTATCGCCATCGCGGCGGCGAGGACGTTTCCTTTCAAACCGATGTGGAAATGTTGCGATCGCGTGGTCATAGCGTGTTCACGTTTACGCGTGACAACGAAGACATGCAAGGCAATCAGCTCCGTATGGCGGCCAATGCGATCTGGAATCGATCGTGTGGACGCGAATTGGCGCAGATGATTGTCGATGAAAGACCAGACATTGTTCATTGCAACAATCTATTTCCTCAGATCTCGGTGTCCGTCTACAAAGCGGCTCATCGCCACGGCGTCCCAGTTGTCCAAGCGCTGCGTAACTATCGCCCGCTTTGTGCCAACTCGTTTCTGTATCGCAACAAAAGTCTATGCACAAAGTGCATTGGCAGCGCGGCGTCATGGCGTTCCATGATTCACGGGTGCTATCGCGAGAGCCGGTTGGCAAGCGCGGCAGTTGTCGCGATGCAAGTCAGCCAGTCTTTGGCGCAAACGCGTAAACGATATATCGACGCCTTCTTTACGCCGTCAGAGTTCGCGCGTTCGGTGTACATCCAGGCTGGCTACGATCCAGACCGGATTCACGTGCGGACAAATTTCATGTTGCCTGACATGGGCGCAACGGCTGATAAAAGCGGGCCAGCGATGTTTGTCGGACGACTCTCCGACGAGAAAGGAGTCGATACCGTTATCGATGCTTGGAACAAATACCAGATCCAAATTCCGCTACAAATCATCGGAGAAGGCCCCGAATCCGAATCGTTGCGTATCCGAGCGCAAGGGAATCGCTCCATTGAATTCATGGGGGCAGTCCCCAACCGTGATGTGCTGACTGCTCTGGGCCGTGCGCAGTTTTTGGTAATGCCGTCACGCTGGTATGAAACGTTTGGACGAACCATTGCAGAGGCGTTTTCACGTGGGACGCCCGTTGTCGGAAGTGACTTGGGCGCGATGGCAGAATTGATCAAAGATGGTGTCAACGGATATCTGTTTGCCCCCAGCGATCCTGACCACCTTGGACGGCAAGTCAGAAGATTTCTAAGCCTGTCGGCCAGCGACCGGACAGCAATGAGTCAGGCAGCGCGTGAAACCTACACGCAGCGATTCACAGCCCAAACCAGCTACAAGCAATTGCTAGGAATCTACGAATCCGCCAAGTCTCATTTCGCCTCACGCTCCCTCTCGCAACGAAAAGGGAAAAAGTAGTTCGATGAAAATCGCTCGACTATTACCTCGCTTCCGAAGCATCGAAAAGATGCTGTTGCCCTATGCGCAAAGAGAAGCTTGGAATCGTCGTCAGATCGAGTCTTATCAATTGGATGCGATCAATCGTATCTGGTCGCAGGCCCAGCAATTCAACTCTTATTATCAACAGCTTCAATCAGAGCACTGCTTGCCGAGTGTCTTTGACTCGCTAGAGCAGTACACCGATTTGTTTCCTGTTCTGGAGAAGTCTGTTGTCCGAGAATTTCCCGAACAATTGTTGTCGTCACGAAAGCGACCTGGTGCTTGGAGGCGGACGGGCGGATCCACGGGAGTCCCAACACGAGTCTATTGGGAACAGCAAGCGCACCTTGATGCGCTGCGCAGCAAGTACAGGTGCGAACAATCACATGGCCTGAATGTTTTTGACAAGCGTATTTTCTTCTGGGGGCATACTGGTTCATACTCACCTGGTGTTCGTGGCATCGCTCAAAAAGCCACGCTGCCAATTCAGGATGCACTGAGAAGCAGGATGCGGGTATCGGCCTATGACCTTAGTGAACGAGCGCTGCGATTGGTTCTGCCCAAAATGGTTGCCTATCAACCAAGGGTTATCTACGGATATGCTTCGGCGGTACTCAGGCTCGCTCGGATTGCAAAAAAGCACAACCATCGGTTCGAACATTTGAAACTGATTGTCCTGACCGCGGAGCCCGCCGACTGTGCGATGCTGGATGAAGTCGAACAGAGCCTTGGCGCCAAGGCGGTGATGGAATACGGATCCTGCGAGTGTGGCTTGATGGCCTACTTGATGCCTGACAATCAGGTTCACGTTCGCGAGGACCAAGTGCTGATCGAGACTTTGCCCAACGCATCAGGTACGTATGACATTGTGGCGACCTTGTTGAACAATCCATCCTTTCCAATGTTGCGATATCGGATTGGCGATACAACGTCACGTCCGATTCAATCGCCATCACAAGGTTTCAGCATTTTGAGTGACGTTCAGGGACGCGACAATGACATTATTTTCAGTCGCGATGGCAAGTTGCTTCACTCGATGGCAGTCAAACACATCGTCGAGAATTACTTTGGCGAAAACCGATTCTTGGCAGTGCAAGACGAATCGGGAGCCCTGGAAATCACGATCGAGTCAGAGCACGAACTTCCAAGCAAGAAGCAAAACCGATTGCTCGCCGACATGGAAAAACGTCTAGATGGATTCCCAGTAACCGTGACAACGGCAGCCGTCATTCCAGGCAACCTAGCCGGCAAACACCGCTGGATCATCGGCAAAATGGCAGCCAACGGCGCCCCAATTTCTGCGCAATGCAATGCCACGCGAACGAGCATGTCGTCTCCTGAGTAAAACCGACGCTTCAAGTTCCTAAAGCAGTGGTGGACCTCAAGACATTGATCATTTCTGTCTTCGTTCCTGGTCACTGCCGAGCTTGGCATTCCATTCACCGTTGCGAAAGAAGTGCCTTATCCACAGTCGGTTCGCGATAGGTGGTGCAAAAGATTCACTCGCTTGCGTTTTGTGCTTTTACGTCTTTCAACAGTTCAGCAATTTTTTCGGCTCCCTCTCGTGTTGCCAATGCTCCCCACAATCCGTAGGGACTTTCATTTTCGCTCATGACATGACTGTCGTAGACACTAGGCCGACTGGGATCACCGCTGTCGATCGATTCGGTCAGAAAGATGACCGCACCGTCGCCCATCAATACATGACATCCGCCTGGATGATTGCTAGAAGCGCTAAAGACGCCTTCCAATCGATGATCAACGCTCGTGTCGCAACTTGGTGAGTTCGGTGGCAGGATTGCGTTGAAACCCGACCACGTAATCGCCCCGTCGGCCCAGTTACCACCACGCGACGCAGTGCCATCGGGTGTAAAACGCATTTTGATCTGAGGCAAGTAGTTGCCAGATGCATCAACCGTTTTCAAACAAAGCGATGGGTTATCACTCAGGCCAGCGACGTTGCTGGCGACTGAACCAATCGATCGACGTGACCGGCGTGGTGAACTGTTGTACGTGGCGGTTTCAGCCATGAACATTGTATTGCTCAAGCCATCGCGAACGTCTTTGAAACAAAGTTGTTCATAGTTGATGAACACGCCTCTTTGCGAACTCTTGTCCGCCAGTTGATCCTGGTAGTCAAGCACTGCACCGGGTTGCTCACCAACAGACTGAACTCCATCCCCATAGCAGAGTACATAGTTTGACAGCGCAGCTTGTCTCGCCGCAGGAACGGCGGTATCGGAAGGGCAACGATAAGTAGTCGCGCCTATTTGCCAAAGTGGATAGTCGATTGCTCGCCATGGAGCAGGTCCCATGGCGGGAAAATAGTGTTCGCCACTTTCGTTTATGAGTGGACCGTCCGCTCCAGCCATTTCGTTCAGTGAACGCCGAAACCCGAATCCGCCTTTCGTTAAAAATTCGGCTTCCGGCTCATCTGGAACACTGACGACCCCAGTGACGAACGGCGTGGAAACCATGTCCCACAACGGACTTGCCTCAAGAAACGGCTTCAGGGCAACCAACGCTGAAAGCCGACGTTGGTTAGACAGATCATCGTTACCCGGCGTCGGTCCGGTCCCCGTACAGGCTTGCGGTATGCGTTTAAATGCGCTGTGGTAATTGTGAATTGCAAGACCACATTGTTTTAAATTGTTACTGCAAGACATCTTGCG
>CAZZDZ010000007.1:25841-42447 GCA_964652675.1 uncultured Pirellulaceae bacterium | reverse complement strand
CTTGGACGACGGCAGCAAAGAACGCTATGCAAAAAAGAGCGGCAAGAGCTTGGGTGTGATCGCTCCCAAACGTGCCAAATACGCAAAGAAATAAAACGTAAAGAACTAGTACCCGCAGAATTGATTACCGGTTCGCAGCGAACAAAAACATGGCCGACAACAAACCACGACTACAAGCCTCCTATGAAGACCAGATCCGCAAGGCTCTGGCTGAAAAGAACGGCTACACCAATCCACACCAGATTCCGGCTTTGGAAAAGATCACCCTGAACATGGGTGTCGGCAAAGCGATCGGGGACAAGAAAATCCTTGATTTGGCGGTGGACGCACTCACACAAATTGCTGGCCAAAAACCAGTTTTGACTGTCGCACGTAAATCGATCGCGAACTTCCGACTTCGCGAAGGCATGCCGATTGGCTGCATGGTCACACTGCGTCGTCAACGAATGTTTGAATTCCTTGATCGCTTGGTATCCATCGTGCTACCACGTGTTCGTGACTTTCGCGGCATCAGCCGCAAAGCGTTCGATGGTCGCGGCAACTACACACTTGGTTTGACAGAACAGTTGGTGTTCCCCGAATTGAACCCTGACAAATTCACCAAACCTCAAGGCATGAACATCACGATTGTGACGACTGCCAACACAAATGATGAGGCCCGTGACTTGTTGGAAATGTTCGGGATGCCTTTCAAAGCTGATCCAAAGAAAGAAAAAGAGAAAGAAGCGGTTGCGTAATTGCAACCAGCTTTACTTGATAAACAAAATGGAATGCTGACCTCGTCGGTCCCATTCCAAGAACCAAATCACAAACGCTTTTACCAACCGAGATATTCGCCCCGTGGCAAGTAAATCAAAAGTCGCCAAGGCAAACCGGAAGCCGAAGTTTAGCTCGCGACGCGAGAATCGATGTAAGTTCTGTGGACGTCCGCGATCGGTGTACCGCAAATTTGGCCTGTGCCGAATCTGTTTCCGTGAGAACGCAAACGCAGGGCTGATCCCAGGCGTACGTAAGGCAAGTTGGTAACGAGAAAGAGCGGAATATAAAGCCATGATGACAGACCCTATTGCTGACATGCTCACTCGCATCCGCAACGCCGTTCGTGTTGAACGTCCGTTCGTGGACATCCCAACCAGCCGCGTCAAACGCGGTGTGGCCGACGTGCTAAAGCGCGAAGGTTTTATCTGGGATTGGAAAGAAGAAGAGGAAGAGAAAAAGCCCTGTTCTACTTTGCGATTGGAACTGAAATACGGCCCCAACGGGGAACGCGTCATTCAGTCGATCAAACGAGTCAGTAAACCTGGTCGTCGACTTTATCAACGCAGCAAAGAACTAAAACCAGTCTTGGGTGGACTGGGCATCCGGATCATCAGCTCCAGCCAAGGCGTGCTGAGTGATCGCGAAGCAAGACAGAAGAACGTCGGCGGTGAAGTGCTTTGCGAAATCGCTTAAGCAACGACGCCAAGGTTGCTTAGGTGCAACCAAATAGATTGACCAAAGCGTCACCAAAAAGATCAATTAGAAATACAAGTTAAGTGCCATGAGCCGTATTGGAAAAAAACCAGTCTCCATCACCAAGGGTGCCACCATCACCTTGGATGGCAACACGGTTAACGTCGAAGGCCCGAAGGGGAAACTGACCTGGGAGCATCGTCCCGAGATCACGGTCGAAGTGGGCGAGGCCGAGGTTGTCATTAAAAGGACAGCAGAGGACCGCACATCGCGCGAACTGCACGGGACGACTCGAGCTGTGATCGCCAATATGATCGAAGGGGTCACGAGCGGATACGAGCGTCGCCTGCAAGTCGTTGGCGTCGGTTACTTGGCCAACATCGCTGGCGATACACTGCAATTGCGTGTCGGATACGCCAATGAATTGAAACAAAAAATCCCAGCCGACCTGAAAGTCGAATGTCCGTCCAACACGGAAATCGTGGTCACCGGTTGTGACAAGCAAAAGGTGACGCAGTTTGCCGCCGAAGTCCGTGCGTTGCGTAAACCGGAGCCATACAAGGGCAAAGGAATTCGCTACGCCGACGAACAAGTCAAAATCAAGCCTGGTAAGGCTGCCGCGAAGTAAACAACGCCCGCAAAATAGTTGTCGTCTGCCAAGAGTGGACGCGACGCAACGAATTGATAAAGAGCCGGTTCACAATCGATCGGTAATGAGATGGATAAGAACAAGAAACTTCAAAAACAACGTAAACGCCGACGCAATCACGTACGCAATAAGCTGCGTGGTACGTCAAGTTTGCCGCGACTGTGCGTGCATCGTTCGCTCAAGCATTTTTCGGTTCAAGTCGTCGATGACTTGGCCGGCAAAACGCTTGTCAGTGCGAGCACTCGCGATAAAGACGCCAGTGTCAAAAACGGTGGCAACTGCGACGCAGCTGCCGCGGTCGGAAAAATGATTGCCGACAAAGCATCATCGGCTGGTATCGCGAGCGTTAAATTGGATCGAGGTCACAACAAGTATCACGGACGTGTCAAAGCGTTTGCTGAAGCCGCCCGCGAGGCCGGCTTGAAACTGTAGGTTAAAGAATTACGCATCGATTCTGCAGGGTCGATGCAACATACAAAACAAAGCAGACTATCGATTCAAGCCGAGTCGATTCACACGAGGAACGAACCATTAGTAACGCATCAAAATCCGGTAACAACCAAGGCGGCTCAGGCGGCGGCAAAGGCCGTGGCGGCCGAGGCAAGCGTGACCGAAAGCAACAAGACGAAGGTTTGGCCGAAGGCCTGATCGATCGCGTGGTGAAAATCAAACGATGTGCTGCCGTTGTAAAAGGCGGTCGTCGTTTCAGTTTTGCTGCGATGGTTGTTGTTGGCGACGGCAATGGCAAGTGCGGTTGGGGCTACGGCAAAGCCAACGAAGTTCCACCCAGTGTGCAAAAAGCACAAAAGCAAGCCAGCCGCAGCATGATCGATGTGCCGTTGGTCGAAGGCAGCATTCCCCACCAAGTTTGGGGTCGATACGGTGCTGCGAAAGTGGTGCTGGTTCCCGCGGGTGCTGGTACCGGTATCATCGCTGGACAAGCCGTTCGTGCGGTTTGCGAAGCAGCCGGGATCCACGACATTTTGACGAAATCGTACGGGACCAATAATCCGGTCACGTTGGTCAAAGCAACCGTGGACGCGATGAGCAAGTTGCGAACACGCGAACAAGTCGCAGCCCTTCGCGGTCTGCAACCTGACGAATTGGCTGTTTGATCAGCAAACAAAACAACAAGAAATAACCCGTGGCTAAAGATCGTTTGATCTCTTGAAAAAACCCTTGGGCCACACAGAAAGAGTAAACCAGTAGGTTTCAATTATGAACCTGAACGACGTCAATCGCGGAATCACAAAGCATCGCAAACGCAAGCGAATCGGTCGCGGCTGCGGTAGCGGAACTGGCAAGACATCCGGTCGCGGACACAAGGGTCACAAGAGCCGTAGTGGTTACAGCCGCAAACCGAACTTTCAAGGTGGAGCAATGCCAATGTTCCGCCGCGTGCCTAAGCGTGGTTTCAACAATCGTTGGGCCGTCAGCGTTTTCGCAGTCAATGTTGGCAAATTGAACGAGATGTTCGATGATGGTGCCGAAGTGACACTGGAAGCGATGGCTAAAAAAGACGTCGCCAAAGGAACATTTGACGAAGTCAAAATTTTGGGCGATGGCGAGCTGACTAAAAAGTTGACCGTCAATGCTCATCGTTTCAGCAAAACGGCCGAAGAAAAAATCACAAAGGCAGGTGGAACGGTCAATAAGATCGCTCCAAAACGAACACCTGCAGAACGCGTTGCTGCTCTCAAGGCAGAAAAGAAATAACCGCCGCGACGGCTGGAAGCCACCGCGATCAACTAATGAAATAGATGGACTGTCGCATGTTTGAAAAGCTGCGAATCATTTTTTCGATTCCCGAGCTGCGGAAAAAATGCCTGCTGACCTTAGGTTTGCTGGCGATCTATCGGATAGGTTTTCACATCCCGCTGCCAATGGTGGCGACGGATTTGGAAGCGTCCGGTGGCGCCGCAAATGAGTTCTTTGAAAAGGTCGCCGTGTTTGCGGCAAGTGACTTGCGACAAGCAACGATCTTTGGCCTTGGCATTATGCCCTATATCTCTGCTTCGATCATTTTCCAGCTGCTAGGTAGTGTCTGGAAACCTCTTGAAGAACTCAAGAAGGAAGGCGAAGCTGGTCGCAAGAAATTGAACGAATACACTCGTTACCTAACGGTCGCGATCTGCTTGGTTCAAAGCTATATGTACCTCAAGTTCATGATGATGTCTGGCGGTAGCACAGGCTACGGCAACATCAACCCGAACTTCTTAAATGCCGACGCCACCGGTTTGTACTGGGGTTGGCAGATAGTCGCGGTCCTCGTGATGACCTGTGGAACCGTGTTCCTGATGTGGTTGGGCGAACAGATTGACGAATACGGCATTGGCAACGGAATCAGTTTGCTGATTATGGCAGGCATCTTGGCTCAAATGCCGAAAGCTCTGTACGAATTGGTTCGTAACATGAAGACCGAATTGACCGGTCTCAGTCGCGGGCAAGTTGGTATCGAGACATTGATATTACTGGTGATATTGTTTGTCGGGGTGGTGTTTGGCGTGGTGTTTATCACGCTGGGCCAGAGAAAAATTCCGACTCAGTCAGCCAAGTTCACTCGCGGACGCAAAGTATTCGGCGGAACACGCCAACACTTGCCGCTACGAATTAACCAAGCTGGCGTGATGCCGATCATTTTTGCAAGCAGTTTGCTGATGATCCCAGGTGTTGCGTTCGGGTTCATGGCCGGATTGTTTGAGACCGGCGGGACCCTATTCAAAGGCTTTAACCTGTTCAGCCTGACGATGAGTGATCAGACTTCGTACTTCTTTAACCTTTTGTACGTCGCGCTGATCTTCTTCTTCTGCTACTTCTGGACAGCGATCACATTCAATCCAAAAGAGATGTCGGACAACCTGCGAGACAGCGGGACGTTCATTCCAGGGTATCGCCCTGGTAAGCGAACGACCGACTATCTGGAAAAGGTTATGGTTCGGATCACGTATGTTGGCGCTGCTTTCTTGGCAGTCGTCGCCATCGTCCCAACCATCGTCTACGGATCGCTGGGCGTGCCCTACTCGATCGCCGGATTCTATGGCGGCACAGGATTGCTGATTGCAGTTAGTGTTGCATTCGATTTGGTACAAAAGATCGACGCTCACTTGGTGATGCGAAACTACCGAGGCCTGCTAGAAGGCGCCGGGGGTGGAGTTTCTCCGGTTGTTTAACAAATGGTGGTACTGCCACCGTTTGATTGCCGGTTAGAAGTCACCGCCGAGATACGTCGTCACGCAAGGTTCCACGATTCTGATGGGTGTTTGACGTAGGTGAAGTCGGACAAAGCCGCTTCAGAGAATCCGTATCAGCCACCCAACCATTTGAGTGACGAGGCGACCGACAACAGATCCACCAGTTTGCCTTCTTGTGTGCGAAGTGAAAGGATTATCTCTGAAGTTGTTTGGGGTATCACAGCTTCTGGTGCTGTCTACGGATTTCTATTCTCCTTTGCCATCGTCCTTCTTTCAATCGAAACACCTGATCTGTCAATCTTCTTTGTCAGTAGTCTCGCAGCTACTGCAGTAGGTGGTTTTGTTGCGTGTTTAGCCGCATTGTTGGTCGTTCCATCACTTCATCTTGCAACGGAACTCCTTTTTGGGCAGCGGATACGATGGACCGGGGTGATGATTAAGCGTTTTACGATGCTTTGCGGCGCGACTGTAGGTGGCGGGGTGCTTGGATTAATCATGCTGCCGATTGTTATCACCGATCTAACCAACCATTCAAGTGAACTTACCCTTCACCTCGTTGCATGGATTGGAGCCCTTTTGCTGGGCTGTTTCTGTTCGCGGCTCTTTGTGTGCCGATTCACGCGTGCCGTCGACCAAGTTTGGCAACAAACTGAGGTCTCGTCAGAGGCTTAAACCGTCTCGAACTCCGCAGTGTCAGAAGATATGGCGCGGCTTTCGTACTCGTTCGTGAAACGTGGCATCGAGTGCGAGTACGATCAGAAAAAGCTGCGTTTACAATTCAAAGTGGCGCTGTCCAGCTAGAATATTGTCGTTCTGTATCGCTTCGCATTTGGGCACAAGTTATGTCTCTGATTTTTCGCTACCTATTTGTTCTTGGAATGTTCGTGTTCGCTTCCCATTGCATTGGGGCTGAACCGACGATTGAAGTTTCTGGCGTGCAAGTTGTTCGCCAACGAGTAGACGAAGGATTCGGAGTGAGCCCGTTTAATTCGCAAAACGTCGGCACGAGCTTGGCGCTGTTTGTTCGTTCACCCGAGGCCTCCATTATCAAGCTGGATCTCCAAGCGTCAAAGATCGATGCGTTTGTTGATGACACTAAGAAAAGTCTTTTGAGTGACAAGCCGAAAAAGTTTGGTGGCATCCAGGAAGGCTTTGGTCCATTTCCGCAAATTTCCGAAGACGGCAAGGTGGGAATGGTCGTCGTCTCTGGGACGGGACTACCAGCAAAATCCGCCACAAAGATTGGTGTTAAAGGAACGCTGGTTGTTCAACTTGGTGGTGAATCTGCAACCGCTAAATCGGACCCCGTCGAACTTTCAAAAGGCGCGAAAGTTTCGGTTGGCGACGTTGATCTGAAAGTTGCCAAAATCGGCAAGCCTAAATTCGGCAATGATCCGGTCGAAGTCACGTTTGAGTCGAAAGATAAAGCTGTCTCCTCGCTCAAGGGAATCAAATTTCTTGACGAATCCGGAAAAGAGATTCCATCAAAAGCTGGCGGGTCCAGCGCGATGGGCTTTGGACAGAACTACACTTATGGCCTCACTTTTCGGTTCGCAAAAAAGCTGGACGGAAAAGTGCAAATCGAACTGGATCAGTGGACCGATTTGAAAGAGGCAAAAATTGCAATCAGCGTCTCGACAGGCCTGGGCGGGTAAGAAAATGCCAACTCAATTTAATGTTGCCATCAACGTCAAAGAGCATGCGTCCGATGCCGAAGACGCTCTTCTGTTTCGCCAAGAGTTCGAACAGGCGATTGCTGAGTATGGCATTGGAAAAGTGATTTGGGGCGGCATGATGACCGACGGCTCATCGGTCGACGTTTCATTTGTCACCGAAGACACGAATCAGGCAACGTTGTTTCTGGAAGATTATCTGAACCACTGCGGCGTGTTTGAAGATTCGACGATCGATACCGAGCCCCACGATGGAAAGTTTGACGAAGATTAACCACGTCTACTCTTTGCTGCGAAAGAAATCACGCGCGACCCGATGAAACACAAGTGCTTGCCATTCAGCCGTGCGGCTTCGTGGAATCAATCGCGGATAGATCATCGGCTGAGCATACAGTCCATCTAAAGCGGCTTGGACCAAATCGCCTGGCGTATCCTGCCGGGCTGCCAGATAGGCGGTGGTGCCAACGGTGGGGATGCCCGCGTCTGGAATATCTGTCCCGGGGTATTCGTCCGGCATGATGTTCATTGGCCGCAACGTGGGATGCTGCAAAGCAATGTTCACGGATGTTGCGATCGGTACCAGTCGCCATCGTCCGCTGTTCACCAATTCCGTCACCAAAGTGCTACCAGGGCCGATGCAAATGACTGCAGCATCAGGAGCGTCTTCGTTATCCAGATCCGACCAACCTTGGACTTCACGCAACGTTATTTTCTCGTTCAGCTCCAGCGAATCCAACAGCAGTTCGGCCGTCCGACGTGATCCGCATCCAGGTGGTCCCACTGCGACTTGGTGGTCACGCAGCTCTTCGACCTTGGTAATGGATGTTTTGGATTGGGCCAACACATGGACCGCTTCGAAAAACATAGGGGCGACAACGCACAGATCATTCCCGCTAATCGCGGACGCTTGCATCGGTGCCAAATCGACTTCGCCGTTGATCAATTTTTCACGATTGTCAAATGAACCGCCACTGGGGACGATGCTGGTTTTGACGCTGTGGGTTGAACGGACACGATCAGCCAACCGTTTTGAAAATTCGTTGTAGACACCGCCGTCCAATCCACCACCGATGCGCACATTTTCGGGGATCGTATTGTCGTTGTAATGCCACAATCGGTAGCTGCCAACGATCGCCAGTGGTGTCGTCAACATCAGCAGCAACATTCCTGCTTGGAATCTGCGGTGACTGGCAGAAGTCTCCACGACATTGCGGCCCATCAACGCGCCAACAATCGGGACGCCTTCTATCCAGTGCCATGTTTTCATCGCTCGAGACCGAGGCCGCGCGGCGATTGGGCGGCCATCGATAAACGCATCCAGTTCGTCGGCCAGTTCGTCAGCGGACGCGTATCGTTTTTGCGGGTTCTTTTCCAAGCACTTTGCGACGATCGTTTCCAAGTCGCGTGGTGTATCGGCGCGAACGGATCTTAACAACGGCGCGGGGTTATGAACGACTTGCATCAACGTTTGGACGACGGTGTCGCCAACCAGCGGCGGTCGACCAGCAACACAGGCAAACAAGATCGCGCCAAGTGAATACACATCACTCTGTTTGCTGGCCCGATCGCTATGCCCGCCAGCTTGTTCGGGAGCCATGTAGTGGGGAGTTCCCACGGCCGCGCCGCTGCGTGTCACACTGCTATCACCATCAAGGTGTTTGGCGAGGCCAAAATCGGTCACGTGTACACGGTCGTCTAAATCAATCAGAACGTTTGCGGGTTTCAGGTCGCGATGTAACACATCGTTTTTGTGCGCATGCCCAATTGCCTTGGCAACATCGCGAACATAACGTGCTGCGACTTTGGGGTCTAGAATTTCGGAACTGATTCGCTTCTGTAAGTCATGGCCTTTGACGTACTCCATCGAAAAGAAATGATGGCCAGCGCGATGACCGAACTGGTAGACCGAAACAATCCCTGGGTGATGCAACCTCGCTGCTGCTTGGGCTTCGGTGTAAAACCGGCGAACTTCATCGTCATCAGCCAACATGCCACTGCGGATCATCTTCACTGCGACCATTCGGTCCAGATGGTTCTGCTTTGCCAGATAGACGACGCCCATGCCTCCGCGACCGATTACTTCCTGCAATTGATAGTCGCCTAAATCAAACGGCAACGTTGGGCCTGGGTCACCTTTGGCGCGATTGGCCATCGGCAACGTCGCTGCTGGGTCCACACCCGAGTCGTTGGCGTCGGGCACATTTGCCCCGATCGTGTCAGCTCCGGTAGCGGCTTTGGGGACCCCCATTTCAGTCGCTTGACCGGCCATGGAGACAGTGGTGATCATGTCAGCCGCTTCCATCAGCTCTTTCAAGTCATCAGCGATGTCCGGAAATTGAGCCAGAAATTCTTCGCGGCTACCGATTTCGCCCGCGTCGCAAGAACGCAGGTAAGCCGCAAACGCTTTGTCGAGTTGGTCATCCGCAGGTGGCGATTCTTCTGGAGAAGGCAGATCAGTCATCCGTTAACACTGCCCTTGGAAAGCTGTAAGAATCTATCTGTATCGCCTGGAACCGTTGTACGCAGACAACAACACATCTCTACTAGGCTCAATCCATTCTCAATCAGGGCGCTGCTCAATTCAATACCAGAGCAGTATTTAGCGGCCAAGAACTAAGGGCAAATGCTCAATTAGCGAGCCGTTTGCGAAAAAGCGAAGCAATTCGAAGAAGGCACACTTAGAGATACGGATTGTTTTCCACGTCCACAATTGTCCGCAGTTTTTGAAGTCCGCGTTTTAAAAGCCCAGCAACGGCTGTGTCACTCTTACCCATTCTCTCCACAATATCGGCCAGCGACATGCTTTCCATGTACCGCAAACGAATGGCTTCGGCTTGAGTTTCGGGCAAGTGGTGCAGGGCATTCATCAGCGCCATCACCGCTTCGCTTTTTACGGCGACGCCGCTGGGGCTGGTCGTGCTTCCCGGTAACTGCTGAATCCAAGCTCCACCGGCAGAGTCATTGTTGGCGGGGCCGTTTGCGTTGACTTCGCGACGAATCGATCGTTTCTGTGTGGTGACGTGACGCGTGACCGCTGTCGACACATTGTTCTTAAGCATGTTTCGCAACCATCCCGCAAACTCAGCCGGCGTGTTGCCACGAAAACTTGGCAGGTCACGTTTGGCTTCCAAGAACGTATGTTGGACGATGTCCGACGGGTCCACGCGACGGCGAAGTGATTCAGACAGGTAACGATGCGCAAGCATCAACAGATAGCCGCGATACTGTTCCAGCAAACGTCCGAGCGCATCGTTATCGCCCTCTTTTGAGGCGACGACCAGTTGCGTAGTTGATAGGTCTCCATCCACGAAACTCAATGCCCTTGCTGCAAAGAACTAAAACGAACGAGAAAGAAAAGTTAAAAAAGAAATTGGTGACTACATTACTCGGCATTCACAATCTAATCGATGGATGTCCTCTAGCCACGTTTGTAGCCGACAATCGAGGTTATTGGCAACAAAGACGCCCCAGAAAACCGGTTGATCTGATTTGACACCCTTTTTAAGTTCAAAACCAGCCATCTGTGAACCAATTGGGAAACGAAGGTCGTCTGGAAAGTGAATCGCAGATGCATCAAAGTCGCGACGTAATGCATCAAAGTCGCGACGCTGATCTTCCTTCGTTGCATTCGATGTGAACACGCCAAAGCAAACGATTTGTTAACTTCGCCGATCTCAGAATGGACAGGATTGGACTGGGACTGATCGACGTCTATGTTACCGTGTTTGACGAGCAGCCTACAATATAAAAACGAGGCATCCTCCACACAGATCTTGGCAACAGTCGCGAACTACTTAAACATCAACTGTGGCATCCGATAGGGCATCTGGCGATCAATCTTCCATACTAGCAGGGCGTTGTGTGCTGGTGGTTGATGACGAAGAACTCTTGCAAAAGGCATCAAAGTCGATGCTTGAGTATCGAGGCGCCATTGTTTTGCTTGCTGATTCAGGCGACACAGCGTTGGAAATCCTGCGCACCTGCCCAGTCAAACCAAACTTGGTTGTGCTTGATCTAAGCATGCCTGGCATGTCGGGCAAGGAAACGTTCGCGCACATTCGCAAAGATCATCCGGACATCCCCGTGGTGATCTCGAGTGGATATCCGGTCGACTCGAAGGATTTTGAGTCCGACACAAAGCCAGATGGTATTTTACGCAAACCGTGCACGCTGGCGGAATTTTTGGCAGTCGTTGAAGCAGCGATCGGCCACTAAAAATCAACAACCAAAACATGCACGCATGTTTTGGTTGTTGTTATTTTGGAAAACCTGCAACGAACAGTCCGCACTAACGCCCGGACTTGCTCCCGGGAGTCACACGAAGGCTTTGTTGAGTCGCGTTGTCTTTCTGAATTTCCCGCATGGCTTTTCTACCACCTCGTGAGTAGCTTGGCGCCGCAATCGTCACACTCTGGTCTTGGTTCAGTCTGACATTCCTGGTCAACTCGCCCTTCACAGAATCCACGCCGTTGGCTTCGCAAACGAACGCTGTGTCGTTGAGCAGTTTGACGTTTCCGGTCAACAACTTTTGCGCCTCTTCCACTTGGCCTGCGTCTCGCAACGCAGTCGCACGCACATTGCGATCATTTGCAATTTGGATGGAGCAAAACGCATAGGCTTCATAGTCGACGTCTTTTTTGATTTTCACGACATCATCGGAAAACCGGACGTCTACGCTGCTAGATAACTTGTCCGTCGTTTCGGTGATCATGTTTTGGTATTGGACCTCTACATTCATCAGCGGCCGCGTCTGTTCGGCTTCGCCAGGTTCCACTTCGACTTCGACGATAAAGTAACGCTGCTGACGCGAGTAAAGCTGTGCTAAGGGAATAAAGATATCTTGCCCTGAAATATCAGCTTTGGTTCCCAAGACACGCACCGGGCGAACGCCCTTTGCAACTTTGGCGTGAATCTCGAAATCGCCTGCGACCACGCTCATCAGGTCGTTGAATTCGGTATTGAACACAGCGACCAAGTTTTCGGCTTGTTCAACAAAAATATGGTTTCCGCTTCCCGCACTTGCCAGTCCACTCATTAAATCTTCGTTGTAGCCAAGCCCCAATCCAAGCGTGCTGACACTCATTCCTTCCTTGACCAAAGACGCCCCCAAACGCTCTAGTTCACCGGGGCTTTTGGGACCGACGTTGGCTAAACCATCCGACAACAAAATAACGCGGTTGACCGAATCTTTGTCCAAAAACTTTCGCACTTCTGCTGCGCCTTTGCTGACACCGGCGAACAACGCTGTACTGCCCTTTGCGCTGATCGTTTCAATTTTTCGGATGATGTCTTTGCTATCCGACGCTTTCGTTGCCGGAACAAGGACTTGAGCGGATGTGTTGTAAAGCACGACGGAAACAATGTCGTCTTTACGCAAACGCTTGACAGCGGTGATCGCGGCCTGGCGTGCTTGTTTGATTTTCTTTCCGCCCATTGAACCGCTGGTGTCGATCACGATTGCGACGTTTACTCGCGGACGCTTCTTCGTCTCAGGTAGATCAAATCCGGTCATGGAAATTCGCACATGATTCGTCTGCTTTTCGCCCGCCAACATCGTGGGGTGCGTCGCGCCAACTTGCAGCGATATCTGTTCGGCCGAAACAGGGCTCAAATTGCAGACCGTAAATAGCCCAGCCAGGGCGAGCCAGCATGTGGTCGTCCCAATCGTTGCCAAAATTCGTTTACCAGTTCGTTTTGCACGCATGGCGTGTCTCCATCTCTGTAGAAGTGGTGTCGACGTTCAACTTTGCGTCGACTGTCACACTATCCAACGCAATTCGGCGTTTTTAATGGTTCAATCGGGCTCAGAACATTGTAAAAGCAATGTAAGACCTTGAATTCGGCGTTGTTGCTTGAACATCCCTCTGACCGCCAAAAATGTGACCTAGGTTTGTATTGGGTTGAATTCCACATGCAAACAGCACTCTTTCAGCGTGGTTTTATGGGTTGTAACGGACATAGCGGATCGAAATCGCCGCGCAACATGCGGATCATCTTAGGCGGAACGCTTGCGCTGATCTCCTTTTTTCTTGGCAGCATTATCTTTGTCGATCGCTACCATCACGCTACGACGATGTCCGATTCGCCGCAAGAGATGCAATGGACGACGCTGGCCGAAAAAGGGCTAACCGAGACGTCGTTTGTCACTTTTACCAATGTTAAACTCGCAGGTGCTGACCCCGCATCGATGGCGGTTGTTCCCATTGGCGCTGATCCATTCACGACGCGTCGCCTATTGGTTCTAGATCCGCACGAACGCTCTTTGACAGAAGCAAAGGTGCAGCTGGAAGAACTTGGAACGTTGACCGGTCACGTCACTCGGTTTTCCGGCGATGAATTCACAAATTATCTATTCCAGGTTGCCGGCCTGGAACCGACAGAAGAACGACAAGAGCTTGCGTTGGAAACGGCCGTCTACACGATCGCGCCGATGAAAAAACCATTGGACAAAAAGCAAGCAGGAAACAAATTTTGGCTGTGTGGATTCGCGTTGACGGTGGGATTGTTGCTGTGCTGTAGCGGCGGACCATCAGCGGTATTCGGTTTGGTCTTTTTCGTCCCCAGCTTGATCAGTCTGTTTGGCTACCCGATGCGTTACGGTCGTGGCAACAAAATTGTGCGTTGGCTGTATATCGCTGCGGGTATCGGTATGATCGGTTACGGATACAAGCTGATGGTCTTCGATGGTCAGTTTGGGCACGTTAACGGAAATCCGATTTTGCATGCTCTGGGATTCGCTAGCGGATTCGTGGGTCTCGCCGCGTTTATGTCCGTGCCGTGCCAGACCTTGGTTCGCAAGTTCACCGGTAGAACCGGAGCCAAGTCTTGCAAGAAAGGAAACGAAGAGGACTCGCAACAAGAGGCTTGCTCTTCGACACCAGTCGATGAAGTGGCCAGTCAGTACAGCGATGGTGTTCTTGTCAAACGAACCGAAGCATTGTGTAGGGAGATGAAAGAAACGGTCGATTCGCTTGCGCCGCTTGGGTTTGAGCAACCGATCGAGTTGGACTGGAAGAGAGACGAAGCTGTGATTCCAACGGCGATCCAACTTGGCTGCCAAAACATGGTCGTTGCTGATCTCGAATTGGTCGACGAACAAATTCACTCGCGGTTGGTCAGCGTTTTACACGATGGCTTGACGGTCGTGACCGTTTCCAGGAATTCGCCCGTTGAATCGGACAGCCGATTAGGAGCAAACGGTTTTTACTGTGCAGGCAAAACTAACACGACAGTGGAACTGATGCCGTTGCACCTGGAAAATACCGCTTCGCTGGCGGAAGAGCGTGGCACGACGGTTGTCAAAATTGACGGCGACGAAGTGCGTAGCGTCTGTGAACTCGGGCGTCGCGTTCTGGCCGACACTCGCTCGCAGTTCGGCGAACAAAACGTGAAAGTCAAACCAAAGACATATGGTCGATTCAAGTTCCCAGCACGGCGCGTGATGGGCGAACTTGCGTCGGTGTAAAGCAGCTACTGAATTTGCTTTGCGTATTTCCGCAACCGCTTCTTAAACGCCTCCAATAATTGACTTTGGAAACGATAAGGGTTGGACACCGCTGCAATGGTCCGCATGGGTTTTCCCCCGTGGATAGAGCGATACTCGCGGCGACCTGATTGATCGATTTTGCGTGCCATCTGCGGTATCATCGAAACGCCGTGCGACAAAGAAACTAATTCTTGGACCATCGCCAACTGGCTGGTCTTTTCAACCGCTACCGGATGAAACGAGCGTTGTCGACAAAACGACATCACGTTATCTGACAAGCAATGTGCTTCGTCCAGCAGCACGAACGGGAACGGTTCGACATCTGCCAGCTTGATCTGCTTGCGTTTCAACAACGGATGCTTCGGCGGCAAGACAAGCAGCAGTTCTTCTTCCATCAACTCTTCGATATCCAGGTACTTTGCTGGAATCGGGAGGGCAAGGATCGCGATGTCTATCTCGCCCTGCTTGCAGCGTTTGATCAAGTTGTCCGTCGTGTCTTCTTGGACGGTCAGCTTGGCCCCCGGAAACTCTTCTGAAAACTGGCGTAACAAATCGGGCAAAAAGTAGGGAGCGATCGTGGGAATGGCCGCGACACGAATACGACCACTCGTGCCGTTGTCGGAGATTTCGGCTTTTGTGTCTTCGATGATCGACAGCATTTGCTGCGCTCGAGACTGCAGCAGTGCCCCAGCGTCCGTCAGTGCAACACTACGCGTCTTGCGTTCAAAGACTGGCTGCCCCAATTCTTCTTCCAAACGCTGGATCGATCGACTGAGCGCAGGTTGAGACAGGTTCATGTCTTCGGCTGCTCGCGTAAAATTCCCCAGTTCAGCGACTCGCAGAAAATACCTGAGCTGATCAAAGTCCATCGATACTCAACGCTACAAAAGAAGGTGGATCACTTGGTGCTGTCCTATCAGTGTGATGCTGGAAAAACTTTTGCTTATCGCAACTGTGTAGAACAGCCTACCGCAAATACGATTAGAGCCAAGCCGAATATCAAATTTGTGGAAATCACACCAGCACCGAGTAAAGCAGATACCACGACAAGAAAAAACATTCCAAATGACGGATTGCGATCGGACGTCCTTGTAACTTGACGAGTATCCGTTGGCTCATCTGCTGTTCCTGTTGGCGGCTCGTAAGGATTCACTCGATCACCGCATCGGAGGATTGAAAAAGTAATAGATCGCGTGCCGAGTCCCATCAAACCAGCAAGTCAGCTACGGATGCTTAGCGGTTGCTGGCAAGCACAAAGCAGGTGATTGCGACTGCCAGCATGATGCCCGCCATCACCCCAGTCTTCACAAGCACGGGCTTTTTTGCATTTTTCTTAATCAAGTGAACGACCAATTTCGCGATCGCGCCAGCCGATACAACTGAAAACGCAACGCCCATTAAGACCAAAAATGTTTTCATTGCGTCGAAGCTAGATTCTTCGACCTGACGCGACTGGTTCACTGCGATCACTGCGAGCGTCGTGGCACTGATGATGCCAAACAGCACAAGTGAAAGCATCCACCATGGCATCCCAGACTTGGCCAGCATTTCCTTCTGAAGACGTTTGGCATGGTCAAGGTCGGCGGACGCTTTGTCCAATGCCAATGTGCCGTGATCGATGTCGACACCAGCCGTCTTGTGCGACTCGAATGTTTCGCCGGTTTCTTTGTTGTATCCACACTTTGTGCAAAACACCGCAGTCGCGTCCATCTCGACACGGCATGACGGGCAGACCGAAGCGACGTGTTTGCTGAAACCAGCTTCGTCGAACAATTCATCCATCCCACCGGCAGCTGGAGGGGCCGCCGCCGCAACCGGAGCTACTGGCGCGGGAGCCGCCGCAGGCTTTGCGGCGGGTTTCGTTCCCGGTGCTGCACCGACACGAATGGCTTGCCCACACCCGGGGCATTTAACCGCTTTGCCCGCCAATTCGTCTTTGACTTTTAACGCTTTGCCACACTGGCATTTGATTGGAATTGGCATGAATTTGGACGTTTCGATGAGAGAAGTGACGAACCCCTATTCTAATCCAATTACAGGCGGTGTCGAAAGCACGCGAATGCAAACTCACCAGATTCATTGGCACCGAACACGCGAATCGGTATGTGCAAATACCCCGCAAACAAATCCCAGACTATTCGATTTTCTGCCTATT
>CAZZDZ010000007.1:24441-25741 GCA_964652675.1 uncultured Pirellulaceae bacterium | reverse complement strand
CTATTCGATTTTCTGCCTATTTCATTTTCTTTCGAAGACGCGCGATGTCAGCTCTAACCTTCTCCAGTTGACGTTTCAGGTCCTCCAAAGATTCACGTTCTTTGGCGACAACGTCCTCAGGAGCCCGAGCGACAAAATTCTCGTTGGACAGTTTGCCTTCTTTGCCACCGATCTGCTTGACCAGTTGTTGCTCTTGCTTTTCCAACCTCGCAAGTTCCGCGTCCATGTCGATGAACTTTTCCAGGTCAACGTGGACATCAATATCAATGGACGTCAAAGCCATCGGCGCATCAGTCTCGAACGGCTTCGCATCTGGCCCAATCGCCATGACATCCGCGCCCGCTAGCGAGCCAAAATACACACTCATCGGTTCCAGTAGCGCTTGCGACGCTGCGGTGCAACGAATCGCAACGGGAACGCTTTCCTTGGGAGGAATATTCTGGCTGGCTCGAATCTTGCGTATCGCCGTGACGACTTCTTGGAACTGACTGAATTGCTCTTCGATTGATTCGTCGTAGTGATCTGAATGCGATTGCGGCCACTGGGCGGTCATGACAAACGGACCTGGGTCAGCTAGATCTGCAAGCCCGCGTTTGGGTGCCGCCTCGTTTAAGAATCCCCAGATTGATTCGGTGACGAACGGCATGATCGGATGCAGCAGTCGCAGCAGTTGATCTAAACCGTAGGCAGCCATCGCTTGCGTGGACGCACGCATCTTTTCATCGCTCAAACGTGGCTTGGCAATTTCAACGTAGAAACTGCAGAATTCATCCCAGGCAAAGTCGTACAGGATTCGCGAATTTTCGGCGTACTTATACTTTGCAACTCCGTCGGTGACTTGCCGTGTGACGGTCGCCAGTCGACTGAGCAACCAACGATCCTCCAGCGGAAGCGACGCGAGGTCGATTGGCTGAGGCTGGTAGCCGTCCATGTTCATCAGAACAAAGCGAGCCGCGTTCCAGAGTTTGTTGACGAAGTTGCGTGCGGTTTCAAATCGCTCACTGATAATCGCGCCCCTGGGTTGAGCCTTATCTTCATCGCTTTCGGCCCACTGAGTCGAAAAGACGCCTTTGCAACTGGGGCATTCAACGACCGGGAGACTCCGGTTTTTCTTCGTTTGGTTAATATGTTCTTCGCAATGGGGACATTCAAACTGAACAGGCATGCGAACATCTTGCGTTTCGGTTGCCATGCGTGCCAAACCGAACCGCAACGCATCGGGGCCGAACTTGTCGATGATGTCGATCGGATCGACACCATTGCCCTTGCTCTTGCTCATGCCCTCCCCAAAACCATCTTG
>CAZZDZ010000007.1:21688-24341 GCA_964652675.1 uncultured Pirellulaceae bacterium | reverse complement strand
TACGGTTCAATTGGAAACTTGCTACGGTCGCTGATGGGCAGATCGATCTCGCGATCTTCGATATCGCCCAGCAATCCGATTTCGTCCAAGTCCGCGACAACTTTCTTGCGAGCCTCCTTCATCGTGAGGCCCTGATACGGCCCGCCTTCTTCGTTGATCGTCCCATCGGGATTCATGATGTTGATCATTGGCAGATCACAACGCTTGCCGACTTCGTAGTCATTGGGGTCGTGCGCAGGGGTAATCTTAACGCACCCGCTGCCCTTTTCGGGTTTGGCCCAACGGTCGGCGACCAAGGGAATCTCGCGATCCATCAGCGGCAACATCAACTTGCGACCATCAGCGGCCATTTCACTTAACAAAACCAGTTGCGGCAACATTTCTTTGCGTTGCGTGGCCAACTGTTCCAGTTGCGTTTCGATTTCAGCTTTGTCCTTTTCGCTGGCATCGGCAAGTTTCTTTTGCAGTTCTTTCTCGACTTTGTTCAGTGCCGATTCGGGATTCGGGTGAACGGCAACCGCGGTATCACCCAACATCGTCTCGGGGCGCGTCGTTGCGATCTCGACCTTGTCGGGTTCACCTGGTTTGGGGTCGATGACGGGATAGTAGAAATGCCAAAAATTGCCTTTGCGTTTGACATTTTGGACTTCATCATTGCTGACAGCCGTCCCCAGATGGCAATCCCAGTTGACCAAGCGTTTACCGCGATAGATGTATTTCTTTTCAAAGAGGTCAAAGAAAGTAACACGGACGGCTTCGGCGCATTGGTCGTCCAGTGTGAACCGCGTTCGCTGCCAATCGCAACTTGCTCCCATGCGTTTCAGCTGGCCAAGGATACGTTTTTCGTATTGGTCTTTCCATTTCCAAATACGTGCAACTAATTTTTCGCGACCGATGTCGTGTCGAGTTTTGTTTTCGTCTTCTTTTAGTCGACGTTCAACAACCGCTTGCGTGGCGATCCCAGCGTGGTCCGTACCAGGCATCCAGAGTGTTTCGAATCCTTGCATCCGTTTGGTGCGGATGACGATGTCTTGCAACGTGTTATTCAGGCCGTGACCCAAGTGCAATGCGCCGGTGACGTTTGGCGGCGGGATGACGATCATGAACGGTTCGCGTTCAGGATTGACTTCGGCGTGGGCACAGCCAGCATCATCCCAGGCTTGCAAGGTCTTTTCCGCCGCGCTGGCGTGGTCGAATCGATCAGGTATCGTCATGGCGTAAGATATTGATGTTTAGAATGTAGCTCTGAAACGTCGCTTTTTGGCGCAGCAGATTTCGTCCGCTGACGCTGCATTTTTGAAACGGGATTGGTCCCGTTGCCGCACTGCGCTAACGACAATCGTCCGCGGCGGTCACATAGGTTATCGGAAGGACCGAATTTGGCCTACGGATGTTCGCTTTTGTCGCGTGTGACGTGCAAAGATACCTCGGTAAGGAGGCAAAATGCGGGCTAATCACCCGCCGGTTCGGCGGGTCGATCCCTTATGGGAACTCTAGCGGTTGATTCCCAATCCAGCGGCTTGGTTTTTGATTCCGCGTGCCGCGTGGCCAGCCAGAGCGCCAGCGGCGCGGCCGTAGACGCTTCCGTACGGCAAGAAACTGAGCGCCTGAGCGCCGATAGAACCTGCGAAATCGGGAAACAGAATCTTCTCGGCTTCTGCCAATTGGCTTGGTGTCCCGTTCGCTTTCAAGTGATTGATTACTTCGGTGTTAGCCAGCTTTTCATGATACAAACCCAGCACCGGAGCATCTTGAAATGATGCATAGGTTCCAGGAAGCGATCGCGAGTGGACGTCTTTTGCATAAGCTGCTTCTGTCAAACCAATCGTTGGGATGTCTGAATAAAGATGGATCGAATCGGTAAACGGGTTGTACCAGTCTCCGCCAACCAAACGACCTGGCAGCAAAGTGTACTTAAGCCAGTCATAGGTTCCGACAGTGTATCGCCATGGGGCGGCCATTCGTTTGTTCGCAACCAGTCGTCGCCATTCGTCCACCGGATCGTATTGATTGACACGCACAAGTGTGCTTCCGAGCCCATTTTGTTGCAGGTAGTTGACGATGGCCGTTTCGGTCTGGGGACTAATGTTGTGGTTATCAGCACGGGAATCCCACAGCGCAAGCTTATTGGCAAAACCCAAAGACGACGCGGTTCGATCAAGCAACGGCATTTTGCGTCCACGCACGATTTGACTCGAACGTATTCCGTCGCATCCCGCGCTATCGCAGCCGTAGCCATCGCAGGAGTGATTCGATAAGGTGCAGCAACCCGCTTTCTGGTGGTGCAAACTTTGGCACCCCGAGCAGAAGATGCACGTCATTGCCAGGAGTAAAGAAATCGTTTTTATGTTGTACAACGTAAATACTCGCTTAGTTTTGCCTGTAGCTGAATTCCAGTCGTGCTAAATCACAGCGCTAGTGCCGCAGAAGGCAATGGATCTTGTTTGCCACCTTTGGCGCCAGTGTGTGAACCATGCTGTGAATCGTTTGAACGGCAGGCTGTAAATTTCTCGCAATCTCTGTTGGTAGTACCGCGCCTGGGCGGAATCAATCAATCTGAATTCCGACTGAAACCAATACGACAAACAGACACAGCCCAAAACGGACAGCCTGGAAACGTTCACCCCTCCGCTATCAATTCGCCTTTGTGAAA
>CAZZDZ010000007.1:19352-21588 GCA_964652675.1 uncultured Pirellulaceae bacterium | reverse complement strand
CGATAGGGGCAAAGGCCTCGCGGCTTGCTGCGCAGAATCGCAATCAAGTCCCCCGATTCGGTGACCGCAGCGACTTCAGTAGCGCGATCCATCTGCGCATCAGAGGACGGCGGGATGCAAATTCCGTTGCAAATCTTATCGACCTCATTGCGATTCACAACTTGTTTCTGCAAGTGAGTGACCGCATGAATCCCTGGCATCAAATACGGTTCCAACGGTGCACTACGTAATTCGTCGATCGTGATCGCTTGGTCAATGCGAAAGTCGCCGACGCCGATTCGTCGTAGATCTGTCATGACGGCCAACGACCCAGCAGCTTTGGCGACATCGTCACCCAAAGTTCGGATGTAGGTACCGGAGCCGCACACAATATCAAGCGTCATGTTTGGGTAATCAAACTCCGTCAAACGCAGATCATGAATCTGAACCGTCCGGGTCGGAATCTCGACGGACTCGCCGCGACGCACACGATCGTACGCACGTTGGCCGTCCACCCAAATAGCACTGTATGCAGGCGGGACTTGCTGTATTTCACCCGTCAGTTTTTCGCATGCCTGTTGAACTTGATCGCGGTTTAGCTTGGGCAACTCTGGGTGGTCTTTGAAACCCATCTCCAAGTCACCCGTTTCGCTGGATGCAGCTAAACGAAACTGCCCGATGTATCGCTTGGAGTGTTTCAACATATACGGCGTCAATCTCACCGCCGATCCAACCGCGATCACCATCACGCCGGTTGCCAGTGGGTCCAGTGTTCCGCAATGCCCTACCTTTAATTTGCCTTCGCCTTTGGAAATCCCGGTGTGCAACCGACGTTGAACGATGTTCACAAGATCGCGTGACGTCATGCCAGGTGGCTTATCGCAATTCAGAAATCCAAACAACATAATGGCGTCAACAAAAACAAGTCTTTCACGGTCTTTTACGGGCCGATAGGCAAACGCGATTCGATAGATAAAACTGAACAGTCAGATTTACGTTGCTCTCCACGCGAAAGAAACAACTTAGCTGAAAGCCGTTGTTTCTCAAAACCACACTGTTTCTCAAAACCACACATCTTCTCGATTAAATAGGCGATTCATGGCACACAAAGAACGCCTTGTCCTGACTGGCACTCGATTCAATGTTTATGAGATGCAGTTGCCTGGTGACGACGGCAAAACTTACCCTCGTGAAGTCATTCGACATCCGGGAGCCGTTGTCCTGTTACCGTTGATCGACCCCAATACGGTCGTGATGATTGAAAATAGCCGCGCGACCGTTGATGAGACTTTACTGGAGTTACCAGCCGGGACGCGTGAACCAGACGAATCGCCCGAAGCGACCGCAAAACGCGAGTTGATCGAAGAAACCGGATACTCCGCTGGCGAGCTACAACCTTTGCATCAGTTCTACTCTGCACCAGGAGTCAGTGACGAATTGATGCATCTGTACGTGGCAACGGATTTGAGCGAAGGTGACCATCAACGCGAAGCGGTCGAGCAGATCGCAAATCGTATTGCATCGCGAGATGAAATCGCCAAATGGATTTCCCAAGGCAAAATACGCGATGCAAAAACTTTAGTCGGTCTGTACGCGTTTCTGTATTCACCGCTGTTGCAACCGTAGATCGCTGCGATCTCTCCCGCGCGTCTGGACCTTCCCGATACGCATCAATCCACAAGCGGATTGGTTCGACAGTGCATTCTCAAGTCGCTAAACTTCGATTCTGAATTTCCGTTTTGAATCATCAAACAGACAAAGGGATAGTACATGAGTGATAAACGTCCGTACTTAACGCTGCAAAGAACCGAGGGTTTTATTACTCAGGCTGCTGCCAACATTTACGCTGCGTACATCTCGGCTGGAAAAGTAGCCGATGGGGAAGAATCGCAATGGATGAAAAAATCAATCAAGGAAGCGATCACGATCGCGAAAACCACCGATGAAACGATCGTGTCCGAAGGCGAGATGGATTGAGAAAATGGCGTGAGGATGGAGTGGCCCCCAAACCACCGTGATGGTGGATTTAGAGGCATTAAGTTGCGAATTACGCGTTTGCGGATCTCCGCGTTGCAACCCAAGTGCGAGCTTACCAACCACTTACTGTCCTACTGGCAAAGACGATTAATAATCGTCCGTATGCCATGGATGTCCCCGTTGGGCTCGAACCAAACTCGTTTGATCGCGTATAGTTAGTGAATTGCTCAAACTCACGGTACCCAGAACAGGAATAATCGATGCGGATCTTCACCAACCT
>CAZZDZ010000007.1:11471-19252 GCA_964652675.1 uncultured Pirellulaceae bacterium | reverse complement strand
CACATCGATGCCAAAGATGCGGGGCTTTCGACCGATGACTTGGTCTCTTTGGACCAACCAGAGGTTTCCGAAAATTTCGATGACGCGTTTGGGCAACTGTCCGAAATAGTTGATACGATCAGCGCCGGACTTGAAAAGGGCAACATCGATGAGGCACATGGACCACTTCACGACATCGGAGCCTTGCTTGAAGGCGTCAGTGAATCGGCCAAAAAGTCGTCGATGCCCGATGCGGCAAAGCAAGCAATCGCCAAATCGATTGACCAACTATTTGATGACTTCGGTGCGATTGACCATAAATTGCACAACAGTGAAAAAGGCAAAGACTACGCTGATGTCGCCGACAGCATTAAGGCTGCCATGAAAGACCTGAAGGGATACGTCAAGGAATAGACATGACCAAGTTTGCAACACCATTCGCGCTGCTCTTTTTGTTCGCCGTGACGGTTGGCTGCGGTGCGCAGTCAGAGACAACGATCGATTCAGACCTGGACGCTTCGACCATCAAGTTTGAACGGGCAAGGTTCGTTTTGGCGGACGAACCACCCGACGCGATGACACCAACGGATGCCAAAGAACTGGCGACCGAGCCTGTCGAAATGGTGCTGGCTGGACGAATTGATGCGGGCGACATCAATCCGTTTCAAGCCGGCAAAGCGACGTTCATGATCTCGGAATTACCCGATGAAGAGCATGCGGCAGGCGACCCCGACCACGCCGACAACTGCCCTTTCTGCGCTCGTCGACTGGCCAAGGCACCCAAGGCGATCGTGACGTTCAATGATAAAGATGGCAACGCGATCGAGATCGACTCTCAATCGCTATTCAATATCAGCAAGGGCGACGCGGTGGTTGTGAAGGGCACGGTGCATTACCAGGAAGCAACCAACACGCTGCAAGTGGACGCGTCGGGACTGCATCGACGCGGATCTTAGATGAATGCGAAACGGCTAAGCCAAAAACTCTTTTCGCAATCGCACCAAATACTCTAGCAACGGCCGAGGCTGGCCGGTCGCGTCAAACAAACCCGAGTGGCTTTGCACATGCGGTTCTGCGTCGGACCAGCCGTCCCACACGATCCCGTGAACAATGTGCTTGGCCAATAAGGTGCGAATCAACGGTGCCGCGATGCGCAATTGCTCAGACGCGTAATCGGTCGACTGAGTTTCGCTTCGCAAGACGTCTGCTGGAGCAATCGCTTTTGCATCCGAATCGATTCCACCAGGCACGCTCATCTGGATCAACAACGGCATGCCTAACGTTGCCCAACGGTCAATCATCTGGCCAAAGTCAACGGCTGAACGCGGGAGCGTTGCGTTGGTTGTGTAGCAAAATCTGAAATCCAGCCCCAACCCCGCCATGCCAAGACCGCTGCGCGCCAATGCATCCGCAAAGTGCAGCGGCGAGATACCATCACGATGTTTCGCCAGATATTCTCCATAGGGTTGATCGAACGTAACGATGGTGGGCGTATTAGGATCCAAACGTCTAACCGTTTGCAAAACTCCTAATGCAACCCGCATCACTTGTTCATCGTTCAGCGAAATGGGTCCTGGTGTGTTCAGTCCAGCCGCGCAATTCCACAGTTGAATCTTACCGCGAAATTCTTGCACGGTTTTTTCGGCAAACCCGACGACCGCGGACAAGAATTCTTCAAAGCTGTCTTCCAACAAGTACAGCCAATGCGGCATCAGTCGTTCGCGAAAATCGATCAACGGTCCGCCGATGACTCTGATTCCGTTATTGTTGCACCATTGGACGCTTTGCATCGACGCGTCATAGTCAAATCTTCCCGCGTCGGTTTCGATCTCTGCCCAACTTAACCGGACCGCCGCAGTGTTAAACGCTTCGCAGAACTTGGTCGCTTGGGCGCTGTCGATTGGCGATGGCGGCATGACGGTGCCAGCCAATAGCGTTCCCAGTTGTGGTTCGCGTTGTTTACGAAACGAGATCGACTGCACAGCGTAAGATTCGCCCAGATCCAAGATCGCGTGTTCCAAAACGCCGATGGCTTCGACTGCCGCGGCCGATGCCGCGTTGGGATCTGCGCGTCGCTGTGCGGCGTCCAAAAACAAATCCGTTCCCTTCTTGACCAATTCCATAAATCGCTGGCTGAGCGTCAGTCCGGCTCGCTGCCAAATGTCCGATTGGATCCTGGCCCGATAACAACTGCCCCTTGCTAATTCGATCGGCAGCAAATGCGGTTCATCGCCTGGACGCAAACTGCAGGTGCTCAGTGTGCGGTATCCCAGTCCATCGATAGGGCACGCCAAGAATAATTTTCCTGACGAATCGATCCCGCGCGTCACGGTCAAGCGTTCGCCATCGAACTTGCTAGTTGATTGCCACGGAATTCCTTCGATCCCACAAACATAAGCGTCCTGCCAAAGCGATTGTTTGACAAAACGACTGGTGGCGTCGGGGACATCAAAAAGAAATTGCCCCATGGCAAACGACGACCAATAAATGCAAGGAAAAACTCGTGTTCCAAAGAGACGATCGTGTGACCACGCTGGTGCAAAGCCGCTAGCGCAAAAACAAGTTTTCACGCATCATCTCTAACTCAATTTGGCCGTAATCGTAATCATTTTGCGTCAATGGTGCGACCCACAATCGACTGAGCCAAATACTGACTCGTTGTTTTTGTACCAAAGCGTATTTTCGCTAGCGGTTGCGGTTGCGTTGTAGGTTTGCCAAAGTACCTTCTCGTACACTATCTGGAACGCAAACGAAGCAAATGAACAAGTCCGACTCCGCCTCTGGCGACCTCTACCAATTTGACGATACCGGAGCCTTGCTGGGAACGCAGTTGCCACTTCCGCAACGAAGTGGCAAGGTACGCGACGTCTATGACCTGGGCGACACATTGCTGATCGTCAGTACCGACCGCATCAGTGCTTTCGACTTTATTTTGCCAACAGGGATTCCTGACAAAGGCCGATTGCTGACCGCGATGAGCCTTTTTTGGTTTGATCATCTGGATGTCCGCAACCATCTTTTGTCGTCCGACGTGCCAGCCGATTTGACGGAACAATTCGACACCGATCCGCTAGTCGGTCGCGTCATGGTAGTGGAAAAGGCAGAGGTCGTTCCGTTTGAGTGTGTGGTCCGCGGCTACCTGGAAGGCAGCGGTCTGCGCGAGTACCAAGCTAACGGTCAAGTATGCGGCAACAAACTTCCCCCAGGCCTGACGCAGTGCGACAAGCTCCCCTCGTCAATCTTCACGCCAGCCACCAAAGCAGAACAAGGCCACGATGAGAACGTCACGATCGGTCGTATGATCGCAGACCTTGGCAGTGAGCTCGCGTTAAAGCTACGCGAAATGAGTTTGGAGATTTACACTTCGGCGGCCGATTTTGCGGCGACGCGCGGCATCATCATTGCAGACACGAAATTTGAGTTCGGAAAAGTTGGCGATGAAATTGTTTTGATCGACGAAGCGTTAACACCAGATAGCTCGCGATTCTGGGCCGCCGATCAGTATCAGCCAGGACAAGCACAGCCATCGTTTGACAAGCAATTTGTGCGAGAGTGGCTTTCGCAATGTGGTTGGGACAAACAAAGCGACCCGCCAAAGCTGCCTGCTGATATCGTCCAGCAGACCACCGACAAGTACCGTGAAGCGTACGAACGAATTACTGGTACGAACTTTACCACCTAATTGTTTGGATCGCCCTGCTTAGATTTTTTGCTTGGTCGTTTTTGCGATTCGATCCGTAGGACTTTGGTAGACAGTCACTGGTTCGATCCAAACAACTGGGGAGACGCGATGGCATCACAAACGATGTCGGGTGCTCAGCGTGTGGTGCGGGTGATCAAGACGACTTTGATCGCGTTAGCGCTGGTTTTGGCGTTACTTTCTTTTCCAAGCGTGACGCCTTGGATGGCTGCGGGTTGGTTGATCTGGCACAGCGTGCTTGTGATTTGCGGACACAGAGGTTGGTTGCCGTTGGCGACTTGCTGTGGGATTTTGATAATCCGCTTGGTGCCACGGACGCCCGCGATGATTCTGTTCGGTGCTGTGTTGTTTGCAATTTCCGTTTCGCGATTCAAGCAACAGCAACTAGTTCGGCCTTGGCTGTCCGCTGTGACGATGTTGGCAATCTGGTTGGCTTGGGGAGCGATGGTTTTGGAGTGGTATCAAATCGAAAATTGCGGGCGTAAGTTGACCTTTGATTCGCGGCGTCCGATTGTTTGTGTTGGTGACAGTCTGACTCAAGGCATGTTGCCCGACCATGGCTACCCCGAACAACTCACAGCGATGGTGGGGGGGGGGCAGAGGTCGTTAACTTGGGTTTTTCCGGCATTTCGTCGGGACCCGCACTGGGGCAAATCGATCGTATCCTTGGACACAATCCGCAACTGGTAATCATCGAACTTGGCGGACATGACTTTTTGAAAGGTAGATCGCGAGCGTCAACAAAGGCGAACTTGATTGAGATAATTGATCTTTGCCACGCCGCCGATACCGATGTGCTGCTACTGGAGATCCCGCGCGGATTTATCATCGACCCATTCGCAAGTTTGGAACGCGAAATCGCTTATGAAAAAGATGTGCAGTTGCTCAGCGACACATGGCTGCGAGAAATCGTTTTACTCAGCCCGATCGCGCCTCCGGGACGATGGATGTCAAAACAATCGCAGCTAAGTGACGACGGCATCCACAGCAATCAGCGCGGAAGCAAGTCGATCGCGACCCGAGTGGCCAATACGTTGCGCAAAATGTATGGCGCAGACGTGATTCTTCCGCACAAATAAGTCGATAGACGCTTCACAGCAAATCTTCGAAATCACGTTGTGCGATTTCGTTTATACTGATGAATGTAAAAGGTGACGCTTTTAGTCGGAAAAAACACGTCCTAGAAAACGGCGAATGATTGTGAAACCACTTTCTCGACGAACGATCCTTCGTGGTCTCGCTGGGACCGTTGCTTTGCCGGCGCTCGCCGCCATGCAGCCGCGTCGTGCTTGGGCAGCCGGTGCGACTCCTAAAGTCGCAACGCGAATGATGGTTGCCCACTTTGGTACCGGAATGAACTTGCACGAGTTCTTTCCTAAAGAAACCGGTTCCGACTGTGAATTGCCGCAAATTGTTCGGCCACTAGAAAACTATCGCAAACGCATGACGGTCCTTTCCGGCATGCAATTGGAGCACGGCGGCGGTCACACCGGCGACTATTCGTTTTTGACAGGCACCGAAGGCTGGACGTCTTCGGGAATCAAAGGCGGTGTCAGCGCTGATCAAGTGGTTGCCAAAGCCGTCGGCGGCGCGACGCGTTTTCCATCACTGCAGTTGTCGATCGCTCGAGGAACGAATTTTGGCCAACAAAGCTTGGCGACGCTGTCGTGGAGCGAAAACGGAATCCCGCTTGCCGCCGAAAATGACCCTTACGTTTTGTTCAACCGACTCTTTCGTGTCGACGATGCCGATCAAGCCGCCCAGCGTGACGATAATTTTCGCCGACGCGGCAGTATTCTGGATTACGTGCTGGGCGAAGCAAAACAGGTCCAACGAAAAGTCGGCAAGAACGATCGCGTGAAATTAGACGAGTATTTCAGCGCGGTTCGTGAAGTCGAAAATCAACTTCAACGCGACATCGACTGGTCCGACAAACCCAAGCCCGACGCGAACTTGGATGGCATGGGCGATTACAGCAAATCGCTGACGCCCGATTCACGCGAGTTCGACTATACGACTTATCAAAAACTGATGTACGACTTGATTGCGTTGGCGTTTCAGACCGATTCGACTCGAGTGATCACCTACAACGTTCGCCGCGAACTGCACGGCGGCACGTTTCCGGTGCACGGTGTCAGTAAAGTCTTTCACGCACTGACTCATCATAACAACGACCCGAAAAACTTGGCGGAACTGGCCAAGGTCGACGAGATTAACATGGGATTTTGGAAACAGTTCTTGGATCGCTTGGACTCGATCGAGCAACCGGACGGCAAAAGCCTGCTGGACCACAGCATGTTGGCGTATTCGTCCAGCGCTGGCATGGATCACTCGCGCGACCGATTGCCGACAGTCATGTTCGGTGGCGAAGCATTGGGCATGAAGCACCAGACGCACATCAAGATGGACGACAAAACGCCGCTGGCGAGAGTCTGGCACACGATGGCCGATCGCATGGGCGTGAAAGTCGATTCACTACAAGACAGCACCAGTCCGATTGACGAACTGATCGGATGAAGTGGCTAATCACAGCATGCATAGTCGCGGTCTGTACGCCGTCGGTCATTGCCCAAGACGACTTTCCAACCGTCACGAATAGTTTGGACATGCAACTGAAGTTGCTTCCAGCGGGCCGATTCGAAATGGGGCAACGGTCAACAAAAGTATTTTCGCACGACCACGGCGACTTGAATATCGAAGACGCGATTCCGCGGCACCAAGTCGTTCTTTCGCGCCCGTTCTATCTGTCGACCACTGAAGTCACCAAGGCGCAATTCGACCAGTTCGTCACAGCAACCGAATACAAAACTACTGCCGAATCAAACAGCATGGGGATCGTTGGCTGGGATCCAACGCCCGATCCCGAACGACCCAGTCACAAGCATTCGTTTCGTCAAAAGCCTGATTTAGACTGGAAAAACCCTGGTTTTCCGCAAGCGGCCGACCATCCCGTTGTGGGCGTCAGCTTCCGCGATGCGATTGCATTTTGCCAATGGCTGTCCACAAAAGAACGCAAGACCTATCGATTGCCTACCGAAGCGGAATGGGAATACGCAGCAAGAGCCGGTACCCAAACGTTCTTTTCATTCGGCGATGACTATCGCGGTGAAATCGAAAAACACGCCAACATCGGAAATGCAGAACTGGAAAAAGCCTTCCCCGATCGCGTCATGCGTCAGTGGATTGTTTACCCCGAAACGCAACCAGGTGACGATCACGTTTTCACATCGCCGGTTGGAAACTACCAAGCGAATCCTTTCGGCCTATTCGACATGCACGGCAACGCGTGGGAGTGGTGCCAAGACAAGTACTTGGAAACGTTTTACAAACAATTCAAGCAAAACGGACACCACAACCTGCGTGACCGAGCCATCGATCCACTCAACACCGAAAACTGGAACGACACAGGCGATTGGCGGGTGATTCGTGGCGGATCCTGGTTCACATCACCAGTGCAAACACGCAGTGCATGCCGCGGCTTCTTCGAGGCAAATGACGCGGCGGCCTACGTCGGGTTCCGCGTTGCGATGGACGCACCCAAAGCGGAAATCGATCGGGCCAGAGAATCGTTTGAGCGAAGCGAAGCGGCCCGCGAAAAAATGCCGGGTTTGACGAGAGAATTTCGTGAACGACGTCATGGCATCGTCACGATCGTCATCGACGCCGATCATCTAACAGACGAGTTCTTCTCAGCGCTCGGAGAGTTGGACGAACCGGTCGACATTGAATTGAATGCTCGCAGCAAACTCTCTGGCGACCACATCCGCAAACTGACGATGACAAAAGACCTTCGTGGGCTGGTTTTATCTGGCACTGGCAACGGCATCACTGATGTCGACATCGCGCCGATCGCAAAGAAAACCGAACTCGAACAACTGCAGATCACCGGCACGGTTGGCTTAAGCGACGCGATGATGGGTTACCTGTCGGGATTGAAAAATTTGCAAACGATCAGCCTACACGGCGACGGCATCACGGACGCGGGACTGGCAAAGCTACCAGAGCTTGCAAACGTCAGTGCGATTCACATTTCGGGTACACACGGAACCGGTGCGATTTTGAAAAAGGTGACCGGGGACAAGCTGAGAGATTTTCAGTCCCA
>CAZZDZ010000007.1:0-11371 GCA_964652675.1 uncultured Pirellulaceae bacterium | reverse complement strand
CCGGTGCGATTTTGAAAAAGGTGACCGGGGACAAGCTGAGAGATTTTCAGTCCCATCATTTCGACAATGACGATTTCAAGTTACTGCACCCGTTTGCGGAATCACTCAAAACACTGCGACTCTCTGGCGACTTGACCGACGACGGACTGAAACAAATCGCAAAACTAAGACATCTGCAAACGTTCTCCGTCAGTGATTGCCCGAAATTGACCGACAAAGGATTTCAAGTCTTGGGAGAATTGCCGCACTTAAGGTCGATCGATTTGACCAAATCCAATGCTGGCGACTTAACCATCGATGCGATCGCGGATAACAACTGGTTGCGAGAACTGAGACTGGGCAGTGAATTTTTGACCGACCGTGGAGTCATGCGTCTGAGCGAGATGACCGGGATTTCGCAATTAAGGCTTGTCAGCGATAGGATGCCAATCACGGACAAAGCGTTCGTCCACTTTTGGCGGATGAAAAATTTGTACAACGTTGTGCTGGCCGCGCCGAACATCACCGGCGAAGCGATCGGGCCCATGGTCGAATGCGCGAAACTGGACCAAATAACGCTCTCAGGAAAATCTGTCACCGACGCAGGACTTGAATGTGTCGCGAAGCTTCAACATTTGCGTAGTGCCACCATCGGCGGCTGGACCGACCAAGCGACAGCCAACGTCACCGCAGCAGGATTGCAAAAGTTAGCCGCACTGCCCGAAGGTGTCCGGCTGACGGTGCGTCGCAACAATGTAAAAATAGATGATGCGGCCGTTGAGTTGTTAAAAAAATCGGCAACCCACTTGGAGGTGAGTGTATGGTGATTCGACTGCTGGTTTTGACCCTGTTTGCATTGTCAACGAAGTTCGTATTGGCAGCACCGCCGGTCGTCGACGAAGCCACGTTTCGCAGCACGGTAAAACCGTTTTTTGCCAAACACTGCACATCGTGCCACGACGAGGATCTATCCGAAGGCGAATTGCGGCTGGATAACTTGCCAGCGAACTTCAGCGATCGCGCACCTTCTGGGCATTGGGTCGAAGTGCTCGATCGAATCAACTTGGGCGAGATGCCGCCCGAAGACGAACCGCGACCGGCCCCGGCGGACTTGGCGAAAGTCACCGAATGGATTTCTAAGAACTTGCTGCAAATGCAACGCAACGCCGAAAGCACCGGCGGACGTGTTTTGATGCGACGACTGAGCCGCATCGAGTACGCCAATACGGTTCGCGACCTGCTGGGCGTCGAATTCGTTGATGGCGAAGGCCCGATGGAAGACTTACCGCCAGACGGAAGCATCCAGGGGTTCGATCGGATGAGCAAAGCGTTACTGGTCGACCCGTCGCTGATGCAAGCCTACATCGACGTTGGCGGACAAGTGGCTGATCGCGCGGTCGTGTTTCGCCCGCCGCCGATCCCAACAAAAACCATGCACTTCGACTTCATCGACACGCGTGATTCGTCGATGAGCTATTTGCTGGACCGACGCTCGCATGAGATCAGCGGGTCGTTTTTGACGCTGATGCACGACAGCGCGCGGACTTACGCAAAGCTACGGCACCCGTCTACCGACAATGAAATTCCCATCACCGGGCGGTATCGGGTTCGCGTTTGTGCGGCCGCCGATTCGGGTGAATCGAAACAGCCTGTATTCATGGACGTGACGTACGGATCATTGGGCCGACTGGCTCGCTTTCGTGTCGACGCAAAACTTGACTCCCCAAAAGTCTACGAATTCGAGCGAACGTTCGATGCCGCCGTGCCTGGCGAATTCCAAACACACATTGTCAATGGAACTCGGTTTAGCGAAGGCCGACAGGTCATCCACAAAGCACACCGCGAATCCAACAAGTTGTTCGACGACGGGAAACTAATGGAGTCGTTGCGGGCCAAGGCACGCATGCGAGCAGAGGGCAACTACGATTCGTACGTACGCTCGGGCTATCTACACAACGTGATCGATACACAACCGCTACCAAAGTTGCATCTGAAATGGATCGAAATTGTCGGACCGCTGCAAAGTGATTTTCCACCGCCCAGCATGAAAACGATCTTTCCTGCCGGTTTGCCGTCGGCGGACCAACAAACGATTGAAACGGCTACCGCGGCGATTAAACGTTTGCTTCCGCGTGCTTTTCGACGTCGCACGACGCAAGCGGAATTGGATCGCATCGTCGCAATCATGAAAAGCGACCTGGCGGCCGGTGCGACGTTCGAAAAGGCGATGGAAACGGGGTTAACCGCTATGCTTTGCTCGCCCAATTTTTTGTACATCCGCGAAAATGAATCCGCGCGATTGCGGAAACTAACGGACTTGGAATTGGCGACGCGGTTGAGCTACTTTCTGTGGTCCTCCAAGCCAGATGACGCACTATTTCGCAGCGCCGTTTCCGGAAAGCTAACCAAGGACGCTGCCGAACTGGATCGGCAGATCGACCGTATGTTGGCCGACCCGCACAGTGAAGGGTTTATCGACGGCTTCGCACGGCAGTGGTTGAAAGTCGACGAATTCACGCGTTTCCTGCCAGACAAACAGATCTTCCCAAAGTTCTACGAAACCGAATTCGCCGGACTGGAAGAAGACATCGTCAAAGAGCCGCTCGCATTTTTCCGCGAAGTGCTTCAGCAAGATGAACCGATTCGATCATTCTTGAGCAGTGGATGGTTGATGCTGAACGAAAAACTGGCGTCCTACTACGGCATCGATGGTGTCACGGGCGACGAATTTCGCCGCGTGCCGCTGATCAAACCCGATGCATGGATCGCGCATGCTCGTGATCGCTTGTCGAATTTGCCTCAAGTGGGCCCCATTCACGTCATCGGCCCATTCACAGGCAGTGGCGTCCCAGGCAGTGACCCGAGATCCGTCTACGACAAAGCGTTTGCTCCGGAAAAATCCATCGACTTAAGCGAACCAGTCGACGAATTGAAATGGATCGAGCGCACGGAGTGGGCCGATGGCAAGGTTCACGAAGTCTTCGACTCAGAAAACTCAGCATATTATTTGTATCGAAACATCGATTCCAAAATCGCACAGGACCTGTCACTCGCTCTGGGCAGCGACGATGCGATCAAAGTTTGGATCAACGGCACAGAAGTGCTCGCCAACTATGTCATCAGAGCCGCCGAAAGCAAACAAGAACGCGTGACGGTGCCACTAAAAAAGGGCAAGAACGATCTGCTGATTAAAATCGTCAACGGTTCAGACAGCGGCGGATTCTATTTCTTAGCAGAATCGATCAGACCCGAAGCTCTTGCGGCATTAAAAGCGACCGCGCCCAATCGCACGCCCGCTCAACGTCGGCTACTGGAAAACAGATACTTGTCCGAATCCGCATCCGCGCCGCGCGGTGGACTGTTGGGCATGGCCGGCCTTCACCTCTGGGGCGCCGACGGCAACCGCACCAAACCAGTCGAACGCGGAAAGTACCTGCTGACCGTCCTTTTCAACGATCCACCACCGCCACCACCTCCCAACGCTGGCGAAGTCGAACCGAACTTACAAGGCAAACAACTAACGGTGCGAGAACGTTTGGAACTTCACCGCGAACAAACCACTTGTAACAACTGCCACCGGCGAATTGACCCTTATGGTTTGGCCCTGGAGAACTTCAACGCCATCGGCCAATGGCGAGTTCAAGCCGATGGAGAAAAGCCGGTTAACCAATATTGGGGCGAGCGCGCGGCAATCGATCCCAGCGGAACGTTGCCCAACGGAGTTAAATTTCAAAACTTCCTGGAGTTCAAGCGTTCCGTCCTAGCGCAAGAAGACCGATTCGCGCGAGGCCTTACCGAGAAGCTAATGATGTACGCATTAGGCAGAACGATCGAGCCAACCGACCGTCCCATCATCGAACGAATGCTCGCATCGGCCGAAAAAGACGGCGTGACATTACGAGCGTTGTTAAAACAGATCGTCAAATCAAAGCCATTCCAAACCAAGTAGGCCTACACTCCGCTTCCAATCGTTAGCCTTGGAATACCAGTTCGCCGCTGTTGTAGTCAGCGCCGAAGCTTAAATTGGCAACAGCGACTTGGCGGATCGCGGACCGCATTAAATCTTCGGTCAGCGGTGAAAGCGGATGAATAAAAGCAGACCAAACGATCCCATTGGCGATGCAATATCGAGCATCCAGTGCAGTATGAAAGTTAGCTTCCATCGCAGCTTGGAGTTGTTCTGGTTCAAGATCAGCCTCCTTCAAGATCGGGCTGATCAATCGCATGCGGTCCGCGTTGGTGTCGAAAACCAGCGTAATGGGGACGCCTTGAAACTGAAACGCAACAACGTGCCCATTGTCTTCGACCGATGTTCCTAATTCACCGATGATCTTCAGCATTTTCTTTGGCGTCATCGAACCGCCATTGTTCCAATTAAAAGAAACCATCGTAACTCCCCATTTCTTATAGTCCGACTCAAACTGGCAGTACAATCTGCGAGCCTGAATTATATACGAACGGCTGGAACTTTACCGGTAACAAACCAACGATGTCGCAACGATCGGATGGGCCATGATTGATGGGGCGGCGCATTGCATCGCCAAACCAAGTAAAATCTCAACACGCTGGACCTGTCCATTCGTTAACGTTTCGCTACCCTTCCGCCTTTGATTGACATGAGAATTAAGTCGATGCCCACCACTCGAATTGCTTTTACTATCTTTGCGTTGATGTTCGCAAGCACCTGCCAGGCCGAAAACTGGACTCAATATCGGGGCAATCAGGGTGATGGAAAAACCAGCGAATCGATGTCCAATTCCAATTGGCAATCCAAGGGCCCTCAGCAGGTTTGGAAAGTCCCAACCCCGCTGGGCTTTAGTTCTTTTTCGATCGCGGATGGTCGCGCATTTACGTTGATCGCAAAAGACAACCACGAGCATTGCATCGCGTTGGATGCCGATACCGGCAAAGAAGCCTGGAGTGTCAAACTGAGTTCCAACGACTACAAATCGGGCGGCGGAAATGCAGGAGCCAAAAACAACAAAGGTGGCGACGGACCACGATCAACGCCTGCGACTGACGGCAAACACGTTTGGGTTTACGACTCTCAAATGATGGTCACTTGTTTGGACGCCGCGTCCGGCAAAATCAAATGGCAGCGAGACATCATCAGCCAGCACGCTGGTCGCGAAATCAAATGGAAAAACGCGACTTCGCCAGTCATTGACGGCGAAAAACTGTACATCGTCGGCGGCGGTGCTGGCGAAACCTACTTGGCGCTCAACAAGACCACGGGCGATGTGATTTGGAAAAGCGGCGATGACACGATGACTCACGCGACTCCACAACTAGCAACGATCAAAGGCAAAAAGCAGCTGGTCTGTTTTATGAAATCAGGCCTCGTCAGTTTGGATGTCGAATCTGGAAAGCAAATCTGGGCGACGTTTTTCAAATTCGCAACTTCCAGCGCCGCGTCACCCGTGATCGAAAACGACCTGGTCTACTGCTCGGCTGGTTACGGTGTCGGTGCGGGACTGTTCAAAGTCAACGGAACCTCCGAGCCGTCCGAAGAATGGTTCAAACCGAACAAGTTGATGAACCACTGGAGCACACCCGTCGTCCACAACGGCCATCTCTACGGCATCTTTGAATTCAAGAAGTACGGAGAAGCACCATTGCAGTGCGTCGAATTGGCCACCGGGGACATCAAATGGAAAAAACGCGGATTCGGACCGGGCAACTGCATTTTGGTGGGTGAAAAGCTGGTTGTGCTCAGCGACACTGGCGAAGTCGTTTTGGCGGACGCAAAACCCACCGGCTATAACGAGACCGGACGTATCCAAGCTGTCACCGGCAAATGTTGGTCGACACCTGCGTACAGCGACGGAAAAATCTACGTTCGCAGCACAAAAGAAGCAGCTTGTTTTTCGGTCAACTAGGTAAAAAGGGCCGCCTGCACGGGGAATAACGGCCGAAAACCGCCTTAACCCAATCTTCATCCAACGCACGCTGTTTACCCGCTAAACAGTTTGCTATCGCGTTGATACTCTTACCGCAAACGGCCACACCGTTTGTGGCTGCCAACCAATTCCAAGTGAATTTTCACCGGAGAAGATTGAATGAATTCCCAAAGGTTCTCGCTCCCAATGGTCGTAGCGAGTCTTAGCCTAGTCGTTGCTGTTTTTGTAAGTGGTTGTGACTCCAAGCCAGGCCCAAAAGCGGGCAGCAGCAAAAAATCTGCCAGCAGCGGCTCCAAGGCGGCCATGGCTGAATCAACATTGAAAGGCGAAATCAAAATAAACGGCAGCAGTACAGTTCTGCCGATCAGTAATGCCATTCGCGAAATGTTTATCAAAGTTCACCCGGGCGTGAACATTCAAGTCGATGGTGCCGGAACGGGTAATGGATTCAAAGAGTTCTACGCCAAGTCGACTGATATCTCCGACGCGTCGCGACCAATCAAACCGGGCGAGTTTGACAAGTGCAAAGAAAACGGCGTCGAGTTCGTTGAACTGCCGGTTGCTTATGACGGTTTGACGATCTGTGTTCACCCTGAAAATGACTGGGTGACGTCTCTGACCGTTGATCAGTTGAAAACAATTTTCGTCGCCGGCGCAAAAAACTGGAAAGATGTCGATGCGTCATGGCCTGATGAAAAGATCAACATTTACGCACCAGGCACTGGTTCAGGAACCTACGATTACTTCCACGAAGTCGTCGCAAAGAAAGACAAGAAAGAGCTTCGTGGCGACATGAACTTGAACGAAGAGGACAGTGTTCTTGTTCAAGGCGTTGCGAACAACAAGTACGCAATCGGTTTCTTTGGAGTTGCCTACTACGAAGAAAGCAAAGACAGTTTGAAAGCTTGTGAAATCGTTAACCCCAAAGATGGCACGGCTTACTTGCCGACTGTCGAGAACATTGCGACCAACAAGTACGCTCCCTTTAGCCGTCCCCTGTTCATCTACATCAGCACCGCATCACTCAAGCGAGCTGATGTGCAGACATTCGCCGAGTATTACTTGGAAAACGTTTCGGAGACTTGCGAAGAAGTCGGTTACGTTCGTCTGCCGGATGAGTTCATCGCAACTGCAAAGTCCAATTTGGATTCCGTGATCGCTGGAACACACTTTGTGGACGATGAAGGCAACAGCCGCAGCGGCCCCCTGGCAGCCAACTTCAAGCCGGAAAACTTGAAGAAGTAAGCTCAGACGCACCTTTCTGACTCACCCGCGTTGCAGCATTCGTGCTGCAACGCGTGGAAAAACGTCAGAAATCAAGCTTTGGGGGCTTCCGATTTCCGGTCCTCTTTTCAAACTCGCTCTAATAGCGAATCATGACGGAAATCTTTCCCAACCCCGCACCTAACTTCTCCTGCTGATGACGATCCCTGCGGCACTTCAGAATCGCGAATTTCGATCGACTTCTGCGGGTGCAACGTGGGAAAAATTTGTTGTCGGTGCGCTCGCAGCTTGTGCTTTGACGACGGTTTTGATCACCGTGGGCATCGTCGTGATGCTAGTGTCACAAAGCTGGGGATTTTTTCGCAGCGACGAAGTCTCTTTGTCTGACTTCTTTTTCGGTGGTCAGTGGACGGCACTGCAAGCCAAAGAATTGTCCAAAGCACACTTCGGTGTTTGGCCGCTCTTGAGCGGCACACTGCGCGTGACCATGATCGCGATGTTGATCGCGCTGCCACTGGGATTGATCACGGCAATCTACTTAAGCGAATTTGCTTCGTTCAGAATTCGATCTTGGTTGAAACCAACGCTGGAAGTCATCGCTGGCATCCCAACCGTTGTTCTGGGGTACTTTGCGATCCTCGTCATCAGCCCGTCACTACAGTGGATCAGCGGCGGAGCGTTCGACACATTCAACGCCACCAGCGCTGGCATCGCGGTGGGCATTTTGTGCTTGCCGATGGTCTGTAGCCTCAGTGAAGACGCGATGCGAGCGGTTCCCAATAGTCTGCGTGAAGGTGCCTATGGACTTGGCTGCACGCCGTTTGAGACGTCGGTCAAAGTCGTTGTTCCGGCGGCGTTGTCGGGAATCATTTCGGCGTTTCTGCTGGCGTTCAGTCGAGCGGTTGGGGAAACAATGGTCGTCGCTTTGGCAGCTGGAACGCTACCAACACTCACAGCGGATCCGACGCGGCAAGCTCAGACCATGACGGGCTTTATCGTTGAAATGATCAAGAGCGAAAACGAATACGGAACCGTTCAGTATTACAGTTTGTATGCCGTTGCGATCACACTATTTGTGATCACGTTCGCAATGACCTTGCTGGGACAAATGATTCGACGCCGATACCAGGAGTCGTATTCGTGAGTACCGCCAGCCCTGAATCGCCAAAGACAACCCTACCAAAGGCGTTTTCAAACCAAGACCCCGATTTTCAGTTGCGCAATGCCCAAAGACGCAAGCGTAACAGCCGTTGGTTTTACGTGCTGTGCGTGGCAATCGCGATGGTCAGCGTGGCTGTCTTGGTCGTGTTGCTATTTTCGATTGGCGTGCAAGGAAGTTCGCGGGTTTCCAGCGGCTTGTTGACTCAACCACACAGCGAACTGGACATCGAAAACGCTGGGATGGGCCCATCGATCATCGGATCGCTTTTTGTCTGCACCATTTGTGCAGCAGTATCGTTGCCACTGGGCATCGGGACGGCGATCTTTTTGGAAGAATTCAAACCACGCGGAAAAATGCTGCGGTGGTTGCATGGTTTTGTCAATCTGAACATCGCAAACTTGGCCGGTGTGCCATCGATCGTGTACGGGCTGCTGGGTTTGTCTGCGTTCGTGTTTATGTTCAGTGTGTTCGGTGAAATCAAAGTCAACGAATCGTCCGGCTTGGAGTTAATGGGAGCCAAGCATTACTACCAACTGCTTTCGCTGGAGTCTGGCCAAACCGTATTCGTCCAGCAAACCGATTTGTCCAAGAGCACGATCGAGATCAACGAACCAACGCAGGGGTTTGATGGCTCCGGTAATCCCATCGAGATCCAGCTCTGGACTCCCGGGACACCCAAGCCAACCGATACGGCTGAGCGGCTACGAACGGTACGAATGGGGGCCACTGGCGGCACCTACACCGAACACGCTTGGTTTTTCTTTCGGTTACCGTTTGGCAAAAGTTTTCTGGCAGCGGGATTAACGCTGGCATTGGTGATTTTGCCGGTCATCATTATCGCGTCACAGGAATCTTTAAGGGGGGTTTCGCCATCCTTGCGGGAAGCATCCCAAGGTCTTGGCGCAACCACGTGGCAAACAACTCGAAATGTGACTTTACCGGCTGCTCTTCCTGGTATTATGACAGGGGCGATCCTGGCGATGGGCCGAGCGATTGGCGAAGCAGCGCCCATCTTGGTTGTGCTTGGCGCCACGATTGCCAAGAACTCTGGACCACAACACTTGATGGACAACGTTGTTACGATGCCGATCCTGATTTACAACTGGGCTGGTCGACACCAAGATGCATTTAAAGAACTTTCCGCAGCCGCCATCATCGTGTTGTTGGTCGTGCTGCTGATTTTGAATTCAATCGCAATCATCATGCGTCAGCGTCTTCAGCAAGAGTAGCCTGAATCCATGCAAGACTCATCCCAGGTATTCGATATGTCTTCCGCTCCAGAACGCCCAAGCAAAGTTGCTGGCGAACCACCGGCGACCAATAATCCAGTCGCTACGGAGACAGCGCCTCAAAAACCGAACAATTCTTGCTTGATCAAGATCGAAAATCTGAGCGCATGGTATGGTGATTTTCAAGCTTTACATTCGCTTTCGCTAGACATTCCTGAACACGAGGTCACCGCGTTTATCGGCCCAAGCGGTTGTGGCAAAAGCACGCTGCTAAAGTGGATCAATCGTATGAATGACATTGTGCCCACCGCCAAAGCGCAGGGCACATTGCGGCTGAATGATCTTGATATCCTGTCGCCAACAACCGACACGGTGGCATTGCGACGAAAAATCGGCATCGTCTTTCAAAAACCCAACCCGTTTCCCAAAAGCATTTACGAAAACGTCGCATTCGGCCCACGATTGCACATGAAAACGACCAAGAGCGAGTTAGACGAGCTGGTCGAATGGTCACTGCAAAAAGCCGCGGTATGGAACGAAGTCAAAGATCGCTTGCACGCTCCAGCATTGGGGCTTTCTGGTGGTCAACAGCAACGTTTGTGTATCGCCCGCGCGATCGCCGTGGGCCCAGAAATCTTGTTGATGGACGAACCTTGTAGTGCATTGGACCCAGCGAGCACACTCGCAATCGAAGATTTGATTTTTGAACTTCGCAAGCAGTACACAATCGTGATCGTGACGCACAACATGCAACAAGCGTCACGCTGTAGCGACAAAACCGCGTTTTTCTTTGAAGGTAAGTTGATCGAAGTCGGCGATACACCAGAAGTATTCACCAAGCCCAAAGAAAAACGAACCGAAGACTACGTGCGTGGAAAGTTCGGGTAGTCGATTATCACGAGCTGATTGACGTCAGTGAATCCAATAGGCGACCAGTCGGTAGGACCAACGGGCTGTTGAACACTACCGACGAAGCTTGAAAAACTGCTTGCCCCTGACCTTGGCCGCCCTACCTTGGCTACCGCAGCGTCTCATTCGCTACTTGCGATAAATCTGATACGCGTAGTATCCGTCTCGGCCTCTCGCGACTCCGCGATACAAGACAGGCAGGCCCAAGTTTGCGTACGAAGTTACCGCTAGAGCCTCGTAGGGAGACCTTGCCGAATAACCGGTGCCTTCGACGTTACCACCACCTAGGCCCAAGTATTGGCCTACGTGTCGCATACTGAACGGGGCGGTGGAAGACGGAGATTTGTGGTTTTCGACCAACCGATTGATTCCAATCTTACTGGCCAAGATCGCTTTGTACTGAGCCAAGTTCAATGTCTTGCGTCTACGTTGGGGCGATCCGGAACGCGTGCGGCGTTGGCGTTGTTCTTTGGCCTTGTTGATGCGTGCCAATGCACGATTCTTGGCCTTAGCGTAAGTCGTTCGGCGGCGAATTTCCTCATCAGACAGTGCGATGGGTGCGTTCGACTCGAAGATGTCTGCGTCCAACTTAGAAGGATCGGGAACAAGTGACTTCGCAAAAACCTCTTTTAAAGATGGTTTTGGAGCGACAGATGCGTACTGCCCACGACTAAACGAACGCACCGAGGATGTTGGCGGACAAATACAGCGTGGACTCACCTGACTTAGATTCGATGGAATTGCCCTAGCCGTCAAGCTTGCACTCTTAGCCGTGATGGCTGCACTGATCTCCTGCTTGGCACCCGTAGATGGTACCGATTCTCTGACGAACGAATCGGGTTGCGTCCGGAGATGTGATTCAACATCGATTAGATTCGCAAAATACAACGTCGTTTTACGTGATTTGAGCTGCGATTTAGGCTGGGATTTGGGCTGAGGCTTAGAACGCACTACCACTGGTGCAGCCA
>CAZZDZ010000006.1:42489-45346 GCA_964652675.1 uncultured Pirellulaceae bacterium | reverse complement strand
GAACGATACGGCGCAGTTCGAACCGGTGTAGTGTTTTGCGAGACTCATTGGGGGGATAACCCAGTACTTTTATAAATTGAAATAAACATCACGACACGAAGTTTGGTTTGCGTCGGACATTCCATTGTAGTTGAGAAACCAAATTCTCAATCGATCCGCCTTCATAAACAAGGTCGATTCGTGTTCAGAGGCTGATTTCAGAGGCTGATTTTCACCTTAGCAGCCAAGAACTGAGTTGATCTTGTCGCGATTGGGCAGTTTTACGTACCAGATAGCCGGGGCGATATCAGAAACGCATGCGCCAAGCCTCGGGAAAACTGGGGCTGAATTACTCGCGTTGGACTCAGATCACGATTCCCTGATCGGCACGGAGGCCGCTGTGGGACTATTTTCAACTCGCCGAAAACGAAAAACGGATTCGTTCGCCGCCCGTGTACCCATCTTAAGGTGGTTGGGGCCGATTTGCTCGTTTGTTGCGATCGTTTTTGTCTTCATGTACGCCATCAGCGGCAAATTTCAGTTCAAGGCATTTGATGTCCCGAAGGGAGAGGCTGCGATCATCGCGGAGACGGTCAATCTGCAGAACCCGCAGCAGCGACCGAGCGAAACGATTCGTGTCGCAACGTTTAACATTCAGATGTTCGGCGAAAAGAAATCCAGCACACGAATGATTCCCGATGAAGGCGTTGATGTGATGGGCACGCTAGCGAAAATCGTTGGCAGCTTTGATCTGGTCGCGATTCAAGAAGTCCGCAGTAGTGATGGGGTGCCAATCCAACGTTTGGTCGATCTGATCAATGCCTCTGGCGGACAATACACCGCGGCGCTCAGCGAACCAATTGGTGACGACAACTACACTGAATCGTACGCGTTCGTTTGGGACGAACGGCGCATACAGATGATTCAAAATAGCTCGTATGTGATCGAAGACGAACAGGATCGAATGTATCGCGAACCCATGGTCGCTTCGTTTGTAACACGATTGCCGGCGGGAGATCGCCGCGCACCGTTTCGATTTACCGTCATCAACGCGCATACGGATCCCGATATGGTTTCCCCGCAAGCGGACAACAATGAGATCAATGTTTTGGATGACGTTTTTGTGCGAGTTCGCCAATTCGAATACGATGGGACTGGTGAAGAAGACTGCATCTTGTTGGGCGATTTGAACGTCAGTTCTGCGAATCTACAAGAGTTGGCTTTGATACCCAATTTGATCAGCGTCACGGGCAATGCGTTTACCAACACGCGGCTCAGTGCGACCTATGATCACATCTTGCTGGATAGCAAAACGACGCGAGAATACACCGGCAATAGCGGTGTTTTGAATTTGATCACGCAGTTTGGTTTGACCGAGCGGCAAGCCCTTTTGATCAGTGACCACATGCCTGTATGGGCAGAGTTTTCGGCGTACGAAGCGCCCGCCATCGTGCCAGTGGCGAATTCGTCAACGCGGATGATTCGTTAGAGAGAATTCGTTCGCAAACAACCAGCTAGGTTTACGCGGCGTTTTGCATTTTCAATCGTTGCTTCTCTAGACGCTTTGCAATTTTCGGCGGCGGAGTTCGCCAGCGTCGATGCAGCCACCAGTATTGTTCCACTGATCGGGTGACGGCAATGGTCAACTGTTCGTTGTACCAATGCGTCAGAGATTTCACATCACTGCAGTGACCGCCGGGATCGCACTGTGGGTCGGCGACTGCGGTACAGGAAGATTCAAATTGCATCGGTTCCGATCCAATGCGCCGGGTATAGCCCGCATGCATGGGTGCGTCGGTGCTGAGTGAAAAGAGTGCCAGCGCTTTATGGCACGAGGCGGGGACTCCCATGAAATCCACCCAACAGCCTTTGGGGCCTGCGTGCTGATCTGCCAGAATCGTCAGGACGCCGCCATCTTGAAGGTGCCGCTCGATTTCTGGTGCACAGCCTTCTTTGTCCAGGATTCGTTGACCTTTCGCGCTGCGGAAACGGTCGACCCAGTTGTGCAAAAATCGATTGTCCAACTTTCTGGCGATGGTGGTTGTGCCGCAACCCATTAGTCCCATGGTGTAGCCCCCGATTTCAAAATTCCCGAAGTGGCCCGTGACCATCACGCCGGGACGCTTGCTTAGGAAGGTCCTTAGGATCACACGGTTATTTCTGAACCGAACATGTTCCGACCAGTTGGTGAGATGCAATCGGCGCTGTGCCCATGCGATTTCGCAAACCATCAGTAGCAGATGATGCCACATCGCAAAACTCAAACGATCGCGATCTGCTTGATCTGAATCGGTGAAAATGGCGGCCAAGTTTTGATCGGTGACCCGTTTGCGAATCGCCAGCGGGCCTGACGCCAGTTTGGCGATCCCACGACACATCGAATTGCCCATGTCGTATGGCAGCGTTTGCACAAACGAGACCAAAGAACGAACGAATAGGTATGCAGCAAATTCGGTTGCGATGCTCCTTGCGGATTTCAACGAACTGCGGATTCGCTGGGCGATCCCGATGGAGGGCGATCGCGAGTTCAGATTGGATTCCATTGCCAATGCCAGGTGGATGAGACGATGCCGGATCAAGGTGCGGATTGTCTACGAAGTCGATCGTTGACGACCAGACGAATTTGCTGCAACGTTCGCTTTCCCGGGAAAACGAGGCCTTTGAACGGGAAACAAAGGGGGCGGGTTGTTGGATTTGCCGTCAAAGGAGACGATATCTTGCAAATCAACGGCTGCAATGAAGGTTGTCATGGACTGGGCCAACGGCTATTTAGACCCGTGCCGGAAATTGCACGACCAATATGACGGCAAACGCACGTCGTAGAGCGTTGCCTTGATTTTGATCGTCAGACTTTGTTGCGGCTTTGTTGCGGCTTTGT